>JABUTT010000029.1 GCA_021443515.1 Bacteroidales bacterium | reverse complement strand
AAAGTCGGGAATGTTACTTCAACTACAGCTACTTGTGGAGGAAACATCACATCGGATGGTGGTTCGGCCATTAAAGGGCGAGGCGTATGCTATTCAACAAGCGAAAACCCAACGACAGCAGATAGTAAGGTTGTTGCCTCATCGGCAGGTACGGGCGAATTTAGTTGTGATATTACAGGTCTTACTAAAGGTACGACGTATTATGTCCGTGCGTATGCGGTGAATGAAATAGGAACACACTACGGAGCGCAAAATCCGCTTATAACCTTTCTGGTAGATCCTATAGATTATATAGAAAACGGTAAAAACCTTGCTAAATCAATTCCTGTAAGAGGAAAATGGGATGGCGAGAACGAAACTTGTCTTCACTGGGCTCCAGTGAATTGCGGCTATGAAGAAGTTGGAGAAGTAAACACAGATAGCGATCACAGACTTGGTTTGTTGTACCAGTGGGGATATGGAGACCCAACTCTTGCATATTATCCTAAGGCTGCTGCAATCTATTATGACTCAACGACACCAAGTCCTTGGTATAATAATAGTACAATTAAGGGAACAGCCTCTGATACGTGGAATAACAATCAAGGCCCTTGCCCAGATGGTTGGAGGCTTCCAAGCAGTGCCGAATTTGCAGTCTTATCTGCTGGTAAAAACGGTTCTTGCGGTTGGGTTACATCCGGAACGTATGCAGGTAACACTGGTTATAAAGGTGCAGAGTTATTTGGGGGAAATACTCCAACTGTAGCAGGTACAGGTGTTTTCTTCCCTGCAGCTGGTGATAGGTCTAATAGCTATGGTGCGGCGGCGAATAGAGGTAAGTACGGCTACTATTGGTCTTCTAATCATAGTGGTATAGACAAGGAACACGCTTCCGTATTGCCGTTATCGTCATCGTCATCAGATGTATCTGTAGGTTCCAGCCCATGTTCGTTTGGCTTCTCGGTGCGTTGTGTCGCCGACCCGAAATAGATTACGAAACATATATTATATATAGTACAGTACAGGTACAATCACCTTGATGCGGACATAAAATAAAAAGCCGACCTTCTTCTAAGGGTCGGCTTTTTTGTGCCTCGGGCGGGAATCGAACCCGCACGGTCATTTCTGACCAAGGGATTTTCTTACTACTCTATGTTACCATAGCCGCTACTGCGTTGTAGTCTGGACTATTTCATGACCTTGTGACTTTCGTCATTTAGGCCGCAGGTGTATAGTCTCTACACATTTAGCCATTATTGGCATTTAGCTCGTCGTTGTCCTTCTCAGGAGATTCGTCGAATTAGCCTGCTTCTACTCCGATAGTTTCCTATCGGGCACTCAAATCAATGATATAAGTCCCTCGTGTCTACCATTTCACCACCAAGGCAGTCGGATTGGTATCCCACGTAATTGGATTGCAAAGTTATGAATTTATTCGTAATAGGCAATGCTGGCAAAAGAGAATTCGGTGTCGGGATGCACAAATGGTTTCAATGCCTTGTAACATTCGGCGAGAGTGGCTCCTGTCGTGAAAACATCATCGACGAGAAGAATGTGATGAGGTTTTTGTGCGATGGAAGCGATAGCCCTGCGTCTTACTGCAAATGCGTAAGCCACATTGACTTTTTTCTCTTCAGGAGTTAGCCTTGTCTGAGTCTTTGTTCTGCGTGTCCTGTAGAGAACATCGGTGCGGATGAGCCTTGTGCCGGCAGAACAAGTCTTTGAAATGGCCCGGGCAATGAGATAGGCCTGATTATAGCCTCTGTGAACTGCTCTTGACCAATGAAGAGGAACAGGAATCACCATATCTACGGATGTAAACCAAGGACATTGGCCCAATTTTTCGCCGAGGAGATTACCGAAATGTCTTGCAACAAAGAAATTTGCAAAATATTTAATCTGCATCGGCACCTGACGATAATTCGACTCATCTCTGTAGAACATCAGGGCGCAAGCGTTGCAATATTGCTCTTTGCGATGCACCGGATAGCCCTCTGCGGCAGGAAGAGTAACCAGATATTCCTGTATTCGTGCATTGATTTTATCTGCCATCTCGTTATCTTCCACTGTCCAGAAATAAGTAAAAGGAATATCCTCCATACATTCGGAACATACCACCTTTTCTTCCGGAAGGAGGCGTTTGTGACAGATGTTGCAGTGACGTGGGAACAGGAAATCCAAAGCTTTCATAGTGAACTTCTTTTTTGCAAAGATATTCGCTTTTTCTATCTTTGCAAAGCATAATCTGAAAATTAACGAGAAATATAGCATGAACGGTAAGGTAAGACCTAAAAAAGCCCTTGGACAACACTTTTTAACGGACCTCAGTATTAGTGAACGTATTGCAGGGGCGCTTCAATATGAGGGTCAGGCTTTGGAGATTGGTCCCGGAATGGGAGTTCTCACTCAATATCTTTACAAGCGTGAAGGTTTCAAGGCTATTGAAATTGACGATGAGTCCGTGGCATATCTGCTTGTTAATTTCCCAGGCATAGAATCTAAGCTTATCAAGGGAGATTTTCTAAAACTGCCTCTCGAAATTGTATTCCAAGGCGATTTTGCCGTAATAGGTAACTTTCCCTACAACATTTCATCTCAAATTTTCTTTCGTGTAATTGACAACCGCAACCGTATTCCCGAGGTGGTTTGTATGATACAAAAGGAAGTCGCAGAACGTATTGCAGAAAAACCGGGCACAAAAACATACGGTATATTGTCTGTGCTTTTGCAGGCTTGGTACGACATAGAATATCTGTTCACAGTTGGGGAAGGCGCATTCAATCCTCCTCCAAAGGTCAAGTCAGCCGTCATTCGTTTGAAGCGTAACTCTCGCGAGAACCTCGGTTGCGATGAGGCACTTTTCAAAAAGATAGTCAAGACATCTTTCGGTCAGCGTCGAAAAACTCTTCGCAATTCGCTCAAGACACTGTTCCCTACGGCAGATTTTTCTCCCGAAATTTTCAATCTTCGTCCCGAGCGCCTCTCTGTCGAGGACTTTGTCGGCTTGACGAAGTATTTTTCTTAGGCTTCCCAATCTATATAATTCTCGCTTCTTATTCTGCGGAGAACTTATAGGTACACCAATGTGTGTAGGTTTCACCCGGACGTAGTTCACAACTTGGGAACTGTGGCTGGTTAGGAGAATCCGGGAATTTTTGGGTTTCAAGCACGATTGCACTGCGGAAGATGAAAGGTTTTCCATTTTTGCCACACTGAGTTCCATCAAGGAAGTTGCCACAATAGAACTGCATTCCAATTTGGTCGGTTGAAACTTCCATCTTTCTTCCGGTTGTAGGTTCATATACTACAGCGGCAAGGTCTCCGCAAGTCTTTGACAATACCCAGCAATGGTCATAGCCGTTTCCGTTGCGAAGTTGAATGCTTTCTTCTCCCAATCTTTCTCCGATAGCGTGAGGCTGCTTAAAATCCAAAGGAGTTCCCTCTACGGCACTGATACCTCCAAACGGAATGAGGTCCTCTCTTACAGGAATGAATCCCTCTGCAAAAATCTGCATCTGGTGGTCGAGGATGTCGCCTTCACCTTCTCCTTTAAGGTTAAAGAAAGAATGGTGGGAGAGGTTGATTACCGTAGGAGCATCCGTAGTTGCCGAATAAGAAATCTTGAACTCGTTTTGCGATGTAAGAGCGTATGTCGTTATAATTGAAACGTTTCCCGGAAAACCATCCTGCCGGTCTGGCTTGAGATAAGAGAATACGATGACGCTGTCATTCACTTCCACCACATCCCACACGTCTCTGTCAATACCGATGAGGCCTCCGTGAAGAGTGTTCTCTCCATTGTTCTGAGGGCAGGTGTAGGTGGTCCCGTCGAGTGTGAACTTGCCGCCCCTGATTCTGTTTGCCACTATACCGACATTCGCCCCGAGAAATCTCTCCCCCGGACAGTCGATGTATTCCTGAAGATTAGGTCTGCCAAGCACTATATCATTGTATTTGCCATTGCGGTCCGGCGTGTAAAGGCTGATGACGTGCCCTCCGTAATTGCTGACCTGCATCCAAATATCGCCCGCATGGAGGGTATATAGGTTAATCTGCTTTCCTTCAACCTCTCCGGTATAGTCTTTTTCACTCAAAAGTTCAGGGGCATTTGCACTGCATCCCACAGCCACTGCCACCGCCAAAATCAATAATCCCCGTTTCATAAATCTAATATGTGTTTATGATCTTTTGCAAAGTTAGAATTTTAGTAAAAATAATTTTTGAAATCACTGTCAAAAATATATTTTTGCAGTATGATAGAATTTCTTAGAAGTGTTGTAAAAAATTACTCGAATGAGGATAGATTGAAGTGTCTCTTTGTGTTTCCGAACAGGCGCAGCGAGGTTTTTTTCCAAAGGTATCTTTCGGAGGAACTCAGAGCAGAAGGGCAGAAGGCGGCATTCATACCTCAGATGACCACAATATCTGACTTGTTTTCTGACCTTTACGAGGAAGGCACCCTTTCAGACAAAATAGACTTGTTGCTTGAACTCTATGAGGTTTATGCCGCGAATTACAAAGGAGAAAGAGTCGATACCATAGACGAATTCATATTTTGGGGCGATGTCATACTTAATGATTTCAATGATGTCGATAAGTACAAGGCTGACCCTGAACAGATATTTACAAATATCAGTGACCTCAAAGACCTTGAAGGTGATTACAGTTTTCTGAGCCCGGAGCAGAGGACGGCCCTTGAAAAACTTATAGGCAGTCTGAAAATCAAGAATGGCGAAAAGAAATACCACAAGGAGTTCCTCAAGATATGGAACATCCTCTTGCCTGTTTATAAGGGATTCAATAAAGTATTGAAAGAAAAGAGGATGGCATACGAGGGTATGGTGTTCCGCAGCATTGCTGACCGCTTGCAAAAAGAATCGGCTCTCGGGATGATTCAGGAGGTTTATCCGGATACGGAGAAGGTCGTTTTTGTGGGTCTAAATGCCCTTACGGAATGTGAAAAGGACCTTCTGACTGCTTTGGACAAACAACAGGCTGCCGAATTTTGGTGGGACTATCCTCAGGGCGGAGAGGAATGGCTTAATGATCCATTCAACAAGTCTTCTTTCTTTTTGAAGGACAATGTAGAAAAGTATCAAAACAAATACGATGAAAAAATCGTCACGCAGCCAAAGATAAATGTGGTGACAGTTGCCTCGGACATCGCTCAGGCTAAACTTCTGCCGAATATAATTGAACATTTGGGCGAAGACTTCAATCCGGAGCGCACTGTAGTGGTTCTTCCTGACGAGGGCCTTCTCAACCCTGTCCTCACTTCAATTCCGGACAGTGTCGAGACCGTGAATATAACTATGGGTTATCCTCTAACGAACACCCAGGCCTTTACTCTCATTCAGGATATATGCAGCCTCTTTGATGTGAAAAAATCCGGATATTTCTATCATCGTCCCGTGTGGAACATTCTCTGCTCATCTCTTTTTGCAGACACCCTATCGCAAGAGGACGCAGCCAGAGTTACCGCAGTAAAGAAGGATGCAAGGACATATATCAAAGCCGCCGAACTCGATTTTTGCGACATTTTCCACCTCCCTTGCTCAACAGACATTGATGCCGTGTGTGTGTATTTGAGGGATATTGTCGACGATATTGCCCGCAAGACTTCGTTTCAGAGGGAAAGGCAGGCACTTTTTGAAATCTACAAATGCATAAACAAACTCCGTTCTAAGAATCTGAATCTTAAATTCTCTACATTCAGGAGCCTTCTCCTCAGTTTGATAAGCACGATATCTTTGCCATTCAAGGGAGAGCCTGTGGAGGGACTTCAAATTATGGGACCTCTCGAAATCCGTGCATTGGACTTTGACAATGTCATAATACTTTCTTCAATGGAGGGAGTCTTCCCGAGAAAGAGTGTTTCAAATTCATTCATCCCGTATATAATACGTAAGGCATTCAATCTACCGACCTACGAATATCAGGATGCAGTTTGGGCCTATTACTTCTATCGCATGATTCGGAGGGCAAAGAATGTTTGGATGGTGTACGATAATGTGCCGTCGGGTCTGCTCAGCGGAGAGCCGAGCCGCTACATTCTCCAGCTTCAGTATGGCTACGGAGCGGACATCCGGTTCTGGAATGCTTCAGCGGAAGCCGGTGTAAGATATGAACATAACGAGATTGACAAGCATAGTCTCTCTCCGGATGAAGCGAAGAGGTTAAATGAGATGGTGTTCTCTGCCAGCGCGTTGCAGGATTATCTTCAGTGTCCGCTGATGTTCTATTTCAAGCATATTTTGAAAGTGGGAGAGAAGAATGAGGTCGAAGAAGACCCTCAAGCTAACCAGATTGGCAATGTGGTCCACAATACCATGGAGTCTCTATATCGTGGTAAGGACTGCATGTCAAAAACCTATCTGGAATCTCTGCTGAAGGACTTTGATAAGGTAAAAAAAGTCGCTGCGACGATTTTCAAGGAGGAGTTCAGGGTTGAGGACATATCCGGAAAGCACATTCTTGCCTTCCATACCATCCAAATATATCTAAGGAAGATACTTGAGGAAGATAAACGCCTTCTTGAGGAGAAGGGAAAGGAGGAATTCAGGATTATTGGTCTGGAACTCAAACTCAGTGCAACTCTTCAGGAAAAGTACAAATTAAAAGGTTTCATCGACCGTTTGGATTCGTTTGAAGATGACTCTGTGAGGGTTGTGGACTATAAGACCGGAAAATTTGAGGAAGAAGAAATTGCTCCGAAGGAAGACACTGCAACAAAGTTGTTTGAAG
This sequence comes from Bacteroidales bacterium, assembly GCA_021443515.1. Lineage (GTDB taxonomy): Bacteria > Bacteroidota > Bacteroidia > Bacteroidales > UBA932 > Cryptobacteroides. Next base: position 8,493 of record JABUTT010000029.1, on the reverse strand, counting down.
GTGCAAAGAATACCAATTGGCCTAAAATTGCCTTGCAGATTTGGATTTATGACTACCTTTTGAAGAATAGCAGGGAGCATTATAACGGCGAGTGTATATTCAATGCAGTTTATAGTCCGAGAAAAATTGCCCAGGACAAAAAATGCACCGAGGCTCCATTGATTCCCGAGTTTTATGATGAATGCGTGAAAAGGACTGTGTCTCTGATTGAAGAAATCAGGAATTTGGATCTGAAATTCTCTCCTGAAGTAGGGTGCAAGGCTTGCGGATATTGTCCATATATAAGTTTGTGCAAGAAATGAAAGAGATAAAAAAGGCATCGGCAGGCAGCGGAAAAACATTCACTCTTGCCAAAACATACATAGAAATTCTTCTCGACAAGTATGTGAATAACAAAAAAGACAGAGAAGGATACCAACACATACTCGCAGTGACCTTTACCAACAAGGCTACTGCAGAGATGAAGGATCGTATCATCACTGAACTTTATATCCTTGCAACCCATCCGGAAAAATCCGATTTTATAGAAGATTTTAAGGTAAAATATGGCTCGATTAAGGGCATTCAGACTGCCTGCTCTGAGATTCTCAAGACTTTGCTTCACGATTATTCCCGTTTCAGCGTCAGCACCATAGACACTTTCTTTCAGGTTGTTCTTCGCAGTTTTGCCCGTGAACTCGGCCAATTCAACGCCTACAGGATAGAACTTGACAGGGAAGGAGTTGTGAATGAAACGGTTGATGCCATTCTCGAAGAACTCACAGACGAGAAAGATGCGATTGTGAAGGTGTTGACCGATATGGTGGCAAGGCAGTTGGACGAAGGCAGGAAAGCTGACCCGGTCTCGGCGCTCAGAGGTTATGCGTTGAGCATTAAGGAAGGGGCTTTCTTGAGAGCCTTGGAAGTGGCAGGTCTCAATTATGAAGAGGCATTCTCATCTCAGAACATATCTGATTTGAACAATGCACTTAAAAAGAGGAAGGGAACTCTCGCCGAGGACCTCAAAGCAGCGGCTCTCAACCTTAAAAACAAGTGTGAAACCGAGTTTGGCTCGGGCTATGATGCTAATTTCACTTCAAGTTTCAGAAATACTCTCGAGACTTTGATTTCGGGAAGTAAATCGGGAGTGGGTGCCGGTATTTTCGCTTCAAATGGAGCAAAGTGTTTTGACGGCAGGAAAGTAAAGGATAAAGCGTCTGAGGCGACGAAAATCGCTGCCGAATTGGAGGCTTTAAGGGTCTTGTGTCTTGAGATAACCACTCTTAAAATAATTGAAGATTCTCTTCCGAAACTTTCCCTGGCAGCCAAGGTCATATCCAAGTTCGATGAAGTTACCAAGGGTAAGAACATAATGTGTTTGGATGAATCCACGCAGTTATTGAACGACTTGATTGACGGCAGTGAGGCTCCTTTCATTTATGAAAAGATCGGTGTAAGGTATGACAGTTTCCTCCTTGATGAATTTCAGGATACGTCAAACATACAATGGAACAACTTTCAGCCTCTTTTGGATGAAAGTATGGCCACCGGGGGAAATATTCTCGTGGTCGGAGACACGAAACAGAGCATATACCGTTTCCGTGATACAGACTGGAGCATACTGGAAAATAAGGTCCCTTTAGCCCTTGATGTCGAGCCGCGATCGCTTGGGAGCAATTTCCGCAGTGGGAAGAACATAGTTGAATTCAACAATGACTTGTTCAAGTGGCTTCCGAAGAGGCTTGACGATAAGATAGCCGCCCAAACTGGAGAGTCTGAGGGGGAACTGCTTCAAAGTATATATGACGAAGATGTTGCCCAGGAGGTTATGAAGGGGTTTGACGGCATTGTGGATGTGAAAAGGGTTCAAGAAGATGAAATGATAGGCAAGACTGTCGCCTTGATAAAGGACCTTCACACCAAGGGAGTGCCATATTGCCGCATCCTTGTTTTGCTTAGGAAAAGAGAGCAATGTACTGCCATCGCTGAGGCTCTTGTGGCAGATGATATAGCGGTTTACAGCGAGGAGTCCCTCAGAATTGAAAGTGATCCTCTTGCTCTGTTGCTCAGTTCAGTTCTTCGTTACATCGACAATCCTTCGGACAGCGTCAGTCATCAGATAATTGAGCAGAACGGCATTGAAATACCTGCCTCTTACAATAGCCTTGTGGATCTTTGTGAGCAGATTATTCTTTCTATCAAGAGCAGGTATTCCGGTGAGGAGTTTGCTAAAAGCATACCTTATCTCGATGCCTTTGTGGACATTGTTAAAAATTTTGAATTGAATAACGGCAATTCCCTCCACACGATGCTTGCCGCATACGATAGGAGCAAGAAACTTATAGCTTCGGCACCTTCAAGAGAGGCTGTTCAAATGATGACAATCCACAAGTCAAAGGGTCTTGCGGGGTATTTTGTGATAGTGCCGTTCCTTGAGAAAATTGGCTTGTTCAAGGAAGGAGAGAAATGGGCTGAACTCGATAAAAATCATACTTTGCCCAAAGAATTTGGAAAGGCAATATATACTCCCTATGTGTCATCAAAGTCCCTTGAAACCTATTTCTCCGAAAAATATAAGGATGAATACCGCCAGAGCATAGTTGATAATGCCAACCTTCTCTATGTGGCACTGACTCGCGCCCAATATGGCTTGTATCTCCTTGCCAAAGCGAAGGAAAAAGAGAACAGTATGTCGTCTATGGCGGATTTTGTGATAGCCTACCTTAAAGATAGAGGTCTTCTGAGGGAAGATGGATATTCAATAGGTTCCATCGATGAAACGATTGAAAAGGCTCTTGCACAGGATGTAAAGGACCAGGAAAAGGATAAGGCGAAGAGTGGAGAACACCTTGCCCTCGGCTACCCGGTTTCATCTTCAAGGGGCAAGATGCGTCAGTCAAATGAGGCGGGAGACTTCTTCTCCCGGGGCAACAGCTATGCATTTGAGAAAGGAAAGGAGCATCGCCAGAGAGGAATTGTCCTCCACGACATTCTTTCCAGGATAACGGTTAAGGAAGACCTTGAGAAGGCTGTAAGTCTTGAAGCGGCAAAGGGAACTCTCGATAATCCGGAGGATACTTTTGCCTTTCTCTCAGAGGCTCTCGATTCTGTGGCGGCTATGGGCTGGTTCGACTCATCGGTAAAAGTCATTAAGGAAAGGGGTATCATTACTTCGGATGGCAAGTCCTACCGTCCTGACCGCATTGTGCTTTTCCCGGACGGGAGAATAGATGTCGTGGATTATAAATTCGGCGCCGAGCACGATGAACAATATACTCTTCAGGTGCGTAACTACTGCGAGTTGTTGAAAGGAATGGGCTATTCCAATGTAAAGGGATACCTTTGGTATGTCGGGGAAAATAAGTATATTTGCAAGTTTTAGAAAAGATAGACAAATGGGCTTGGAATATAATACACAAAGAGAAAAACTCAAGATGCCTGCATACGGCAGGACTATACAGCGAATGATAGAGGAAACTCGTCAGATTCCGGACAGGGAGAAACGTTGCGCTCAGGCTGCGGCTATTCTAAAGAGTATGGAGATTCTCAATCCGGCTGTATATACCCAGGACAACTATTCTCAGATGCTTTGGGACCACATGCAGTTCATTGCCGATTACTGCCTTGACGTGGATTCAGAGTTCCCGATGCCGCAACCGGCTGCTTTGCAGGAAAAACCTCAGATTGTTCCTGTTATCAAAAAACCGGTGAAGGCGGCTCATTATGGGCGTAATATCGAGAGCATCATAGACCTCATCGCAAGTCTTGAAGATTCTCCGACAAAGACTGAGATGATTCGTTCTCTCGCCATTTATATGCGCCAGCAATATCTTATCTGGAATAAGGATTTTGTTGAGGATGAAACCATATTCAAAGACCTCGAGAAACTTTCCGACTTTCGAATCAAAGTTCCGGAAGGCCTTTCTTTGACCTCTCTCTCATCCGAAATGAAATTCTCCCGTCCAGGCTTTTCTCCTAAGCCGGGAGGAGGCAAAAGGACCAACAATAACAACCGTCGCAACAGAAAGAAGTAAGGATGGCAAAAGTAAAAAAAGTACATAATCCGCTTTCCGGCAGGCTTTGGGCTATGCTGATAGGCATCATATTGTTTTTTACCGCCATTTCCATAATTTCATATTTTTTCACCTGGACTCAGGACGCGGTTCATTCTTCGGCATTTAGGAATGGGGCAAGGATAGTCGGCTATCATTGGGCGGATCTTCTCATAAGCCAGCTCTTCGGACTCGCTGCGATAGGCGTGGTTGTGGAATTGGCGGCATTGATGTGGTTTGTCTTAAAAAGGAAAATCTCGATATTGCGTTTTACCGTTTTGTGTCTTACCGGAATGTTCGTTTCGGGACTCATCCTTGCGCAAATAAGTGAATTCATCCCATCTCTCAGCGGTGCATACGGCTATGGCCTCGGAGGTCGTGCAGGTCACGAATGTGTCTCTTTTGCAAATGAGTTTGTGGGTGGAGCAGTGACTTCCTCAATAATACTTGTTCTTCTTATTGTGTGGCTTATATGTGTGTCAGCACGCTTTAAGCATTGGTTTGCAACTTTCAGCATAACCATACCTCAAAGGCGCCATAGAGAAGATGATGAAGAAGAGATGGAAATTATCGGGCTTGAAGATGAGGGCGGTGCCGATGTGGCCCCTGCTCCTGTGATGCCTGATATTCCTGAGGTCACTGAAATTCCCGAGATTCCCGAGGTTGATCCGAGTGGGGCAAAATCCGAGGAGGGCGTAACAAACCCGGTAGGAGATGGAACTATACCCGGTGTGACAGTCGATAACGGTGGAGAAGTTTTGGAGAACGAGGGCAAGGACTATACGGAACTGCCGTGGATAAATACTCGTGAGGAATTGCCTAAGTTCAAATTCCCTTCGCTTGATATTCTTGAAGACCATTCTGCTTCATCCAAGGGCTCCATATCCAAGGAAGAGGTTGCTGAAAACATAAAGAATATCACTGAGGCTTTTGCGAATTTCAAGATACAGATAGCAAGCATTACGGCAACCATAGGTCCTACGATTACGCTCTACACACTTACTCTCGGAAAGGGAGTGACCGTATCCCAAATCAAACAGCGTGAGCAGGATATAGCGGTTGCCCTCAAGACAAGTGTCCGTATTGTAGTTCTTCAGGGCGCGGTAGGAATAGAGGTTCCTAACAATCATCCTACATCGGTTTCGATGAAATCGGTGCTTAACAGTGAGGAATTCAGAGAATCGAAAGCAGAACTTCCTGTGGCTCTCGGTTACACTGTGACAAGAAAGGTTAAATGTTTTGACCTTGCCGATGCACCACACCTTCTCGTCGCAGGCGCCACCAAACAGGGTAAGTCTGTCGGTCTGAATGTAATCATCGCTTCCCTCCTTTATTCTAAGCATCCAAGCGAACTTAAACTTGTCTTCATCGACCCGAAAATGGTCGAATTCAATGTCTATTCGCGTTTGCTCAAGCATTATCTTGCAGTTCTTCCTACTGCGGAATCCGAGGATAAGGAAAAGGAAATGGCTATTGTAAAACGCTCTCCTGACGCTGAATCGACTCTTGCCAGTCTCTGTGTTGAGATGGATGCACGTTTTGACCTTATATCGAAGAGCAATGTGCCTAATGTGCAACTCTACAACAAGAAATTCTGCGAAAGGAAACTTCTGCCTACTGAAGGACATCGTTACATGCCATATATAGTTGTGGTCATAGATGAGTTCGCCGACCTTGTGATGTCAACAGGCTCTTCAATCGAGGGCCGCAAGAGTGCAAAGGCAATCAATGATGCCATCATCCGTCTTGCGCAGAAAGGACGAGCTGCAGGTATTCACGTGATTATCGCAACGCAGCGTCCTTCCGTTCAGGTTGTAACCCCTCTCATCAAGGCAAACTTCCCTACACGAATAGCATTCCGTACCGTTCAAATGCAGGACAGTATGACTATTCTTGGTCAGCCGGGAGCGGAAAAACTCATAGGAAAGGGCGATATGCTCTACTATGCGGGAGTTGAAACCGACCGTGTACAATGTGCCTTTATTTCACCTGGTGAAATGGATAGCGTAACCAATTTCATAGGCCAGCAGAATAAATATCACGCTTGCTACAATACTCCGTACTATCTTCCTGCACCTCCATCAAAAGAAGGCGAGGGAGGCGTAGAAATAGATATGAGCAAGATTGACGAATATTTCCGTGATGCCGCCGAGATAGTGTTCAGTATTCAGATGGCATCTACCTCCACGCTTCAAAGAAAACTCGGTGTGGGATATGCCAGAGCAGGCAAAATTATGGATCAACTTGAGGCTGCCGGCATAGTTGGACATCAGGAAGGAAGCCGTCCTCGCACGGTTCTTGTTACTACCCAGGAACAACTCGATCAAATTTTATCGATTTATGAAAGGTAGTATTCTTGCAAGCCTTGTTCTTGCTTTCTGTGTATCGTTCTCTTCATTTGCTCAGAACGCCGGTCCTCAGGAAAGATTTCTTCAGAGGGTTGCCTCCCAGCCTGTGTCTCTCGATTTTGAGATTTCGCAAGAGGGAGTTGCGGGTATCATTGCCCGTGGCAGCGTGCTATATTACAACAACCGCTATTTCATCCAGTCGGACGTTTATCGCGTCTATTGTGATTCTGTGTCGAAATATACGGTTGACGACTACACTCAGGAGGCTTGCTACGAGAAGATTGACACCACTTCCCGAGATCTTTTCACCAATCCATCGTTATTGTTTACTGCCCTTTCATCCGATGTGTCATACGTGTTCCCCGAAAAGAAAGACATTCCTACGGGAGCAAAGTACACGGATGCATCCAGTGGCAACACTTATATTTTTGTATTATCCAATGTCAGGTTCCAAGAGGCTGTCCCCTCAGACGATGAATTTCGTCCTGCCGAACTCGGACCGAAATATGTAATAACAGATTTGCGAAATGAGTAAAAAAACTTATCTTTTCACATCAGAGTCAGTATCAGCGGGACATCCAGACAAAGTTTCTGACCAGATTTCAGACGCCATCCTTGACGAGTTCCTTCGCCAGGACCCAAACAGCAAGGTGGCGTGTGAAGTGTTTTGTACCACAGGTCTTGTGGTTGTTGGCGGCGAAGTCAATACGCAAGGCTATGTGGATGTTCAAAAAACAGCCCGTGAGGTTGTCAATTATATCGGCTACAACAAGGCCGAATATATGTTTGACGGCAATTCTTGCGGAGTGCTATCGGCGATTCACGGCCAAAGCGGCGACATCAATCGCGGAGTTGAAAGAATTAACGAAGATCAGGGAGCCGGCGACCAGGGCATTATGTTCGGCTATGCTACTGATGAAAGCGACAATTATATGCCGCTTCCTCTCGATTTGAGCCATCGAGTGCTCATTGAGCTCGACCATATCCGCAAGAATTCGCCGGAACTTATGCCATATCTTCGTCCGGATGCAAAAAGTCAGTTCACTCTTGAATATGACCTTGCCACCTCAAAGCCAGTAAAGGTTCACACCATTCTCGTATCAACACAGCACGATGAATTTGTCGCTCCGTCCCTTTATGCTTCGTGCATCGGTGGGGAGTATGACTATTCAAAGGCAAAGAAGTCATATTCTGCTGTTGAGACCAAGGTTGGAACGGAGAAGATTGAGGCAGAAATGCAGTCTAAAATTCGTGAAGATATCTACAATATTGTGCTTCCGAGGGTTATTGCCCAGCTTTCCGAGGATAACAGGAAACTCTTTACAGATTACAAACTTCTCGTAAATCCTACAGGCAAGTTCACTATCGGAGGCCCTCACGGAGATACAGGTCTCACCGGTCGCAAGATAATTGTGGATTCATACGGCGGTTTTGCACAGCATGGTGGCGGAGCCTTCAGCGGTAAGGATGCATCAAAGGTTGACAGAAGCGCCACATACGCAGCCCGTTACATTGCGAAGAACCTTGTGGCTGCCGGAGTGGCTTCTCGCGTGACAGTCCAACTTGCATACGCAATAGGTGTAGCAAGACCTTTAAGCATATTTGTAGATACATACGGAACATGCAAGTGTGGAGTTTCTGATGCTGAAATTGCAGCAAGGATAGAGGATATTTTCGACCTTCGTCCTGCAAAAATCATCGAAAAGTTCGACCTTACCAAGCCTATATTCTCGCCAACTGCTTCATACGGTCATTTCGGTAAGGCTCCTTACGAGGCTCTTGTGGATGTTTGCTATGACGGCAAGCCGCAGCAGGTTAAGGCACAGTTCTTCGGCTGGGAGAAACTTGATTCAGTGGATCTCGTCCGCAAAGCGTTCGGACTATAGAGACTGTTTAGATTTGATTCAGATTAAAACGGCTTCTTGGGCTCTTATAGGTTCTCTCGTCCATACCTTTATATATAATAAAGTCCTCCTCTTAGATTGGGGAGGATTTTGTCTTTACAACGGATTTGCGGTTTTTTATAATTTTTTCACATTTTTTTTGTCAATATCCAAAAAGTTTGTATCTTTGCAGTCCCAACCTACCGGAAGGGGGTGTGACAAGGGCTTGAG
>JABUTT010000055.1 GCA_021443515.1 Bacteroidales bacterium | reverse complement strand
TTCTTTGCTACCGTCCAAACGTTTCTTCTTGAAAGGAAGTTACCGCGGGTCCTCTTGAGGATCTTCTTGCGGCGTGCCCTTGAGGCAACTGAATTTACCGATCTTGGCATAAAATTTAACTGGTTTTATGGATGCAGTGACTTTCTTTAAGTGCTTTACAACTGCAGTCCAAGTTCAACATAAAAAATTGTACTAACGACCGAGGAGTTCCATTACTCTCTTCTCATCTGCAGGTGCTACCAGTGCGAAATGATCAAGATTTCTTTTCTGCTTCTTAGTCTTCTTGGTGAGGATGTGGCTGTGATAAGCGTGTTTCCTCTTGATTTTTCCTGTTCCGGTAAGCGCAAAACGCTTTTTCGAACCGGAATTGGTCTTTGTTTTTGGCATAGTTAAATCTTTTAACTGTTAATAATAATATAATAGGTCTGTCTCGACTTATTTCTTTTTAATAGGGGCGATCATCATGATCATCCTCTTTCCTTCAAGCTTAGGCATTTGCTCTGCCCTGCCATATTCCTCCAGTTCCACTGCAAAGCGGAGAAGGAGTTTTTCTCCCTGATCGGCATAGACAATCGAACGGCCTTTGAAGAACACCGAAGACTTCACTTTTGAGCCCTCCTCGAGGAACTCCTTCGCGTGTTTGAGCTTGAACTGAAAGTCGTGCTCATCGGTATTCGGTCCGAAACGAATCTCCTTGATAGTCACTATCGCAGATTTCTGCTTCATCTCCTTTGCCTTCTTCCTCTGCTGGTAAAGATATTTCTGGTAGTCCAGAATCTTGCAGACAGGTGGTTCAGCCTTAGCACTGATTTCCACAAGGTCAAGGCCTTGCTCCTCAGCCATTTGAAGGGCTGTTCTCAATGGATAGACACCCTGTTCTGGGATGTTTTCTCCGACAAGTCGCACTGAGGCTGCTGTAATCTCCTCGTTAATGCGGAGCTCGTCATCATTTTTTGCGGCCGGTCCCTGCTGAGGTCTTCTCTGTGCAGGACGGGGTCCGCTGTTAAAAGGTCTGTAAGGTGTTGCGATAGTTTATATCCTCCAATCGTTATGTAAATATAGTGTCGGCTCCAGCTGTTTTTAATTAGCGAGCTGTGCTGCGACTTCCGCTTTAATTTTTTCCGCGAAGGCTTCAAGAGGCATCACACCGTCGTTTATGCCACCCTGGCGGCGTACGGCGACTTGTCCGCTCTCCTGCTCGGTCTCACCGACAACAAGAGTATACGGAACTCTCTTGAGCTCGTTCTCACGTATCTTCTTGCCGACCGTTTCGTTACGATCGTCAATAAACGTGCGAATTTCGCAATTATTTAGGAATTCTCCAACTTTTTTAGCGTATTCCTCGTATTTTTCGCTGACAGGGATCACAGTCACCTGCTCAGGAGTGAGCCAGAGAGGAAGTTTTCCTGCCGTGTGTTCGAGAAGAACTGCCACAAAGCGCTCGAGCGAACCGAACGGAGCGCGGTGAATCATCACCGGACGATGCTTCTGGCCATCTGTGCCCACATATTCAAGTTCAAAGCGCTCTGGAAGGTTGTAGTCAACCTGGATCGTGCCGAGTTGCCACCTTCTTCCGAGGGCATCCTTAACCATAAAGTCGAGTTTAGGACCATAGAAGGCAGCCTCTCCAAGTTCCACGATGGTCTTGAGGCCTTTTTCTGCAGCGGCATCGATAATTGCCTGCTCTGCGAGTCTCCAATGTTCCTCTGTTCCTATGTATTTCTGTTTGTCCTTAGGGTCTTTGAGCGAAACCTGCGCTTCAAAATTCTTGAAATCAAGAGTCTTGAACACATAGAGAATGATGTCGATGACCTTGCAGAACTCCTCCTTTATCTGGTCCGGACGAACGAAAAGGTGGGCATCATCCTGTGTAAAACTTCTTACTCGGGTAAGGCCGTGAAGTTCACCGCTCTGCTCATAGCGATAGACTGTTCCGAATTCCGCAAAACGGAGAGGAAGGTCTTTGTAACTGCGTGGCTTGCTACGGTAGATTTCGCAGTGGTGAGGGCAGTTCATAGGTTTGAGGAGATATTCCTCGCCTTCTTCTGGAGTCTTGATAGGACGGAAGGAATCCTGACCGTAATGTGCCCAGTGGCCTGAAGTCACATAGAGATCCTTGTTGCCGATGTGAGGAGTCACCACAGGGAGATAACCATACTTTCTCTGAACGTCCCTGAGGAACTGCTCGAGACGGTAGCGAAGATCCGCACCCTTAGGCAGCCAGAGAGGAAGCCCCTGACCTACTCGGGTTGAGAAAGTGAAAAGTTCCATTTCCTTACCGAGTTTGCGATGGTCACGCTTCTTTGCCTCTTCAAGAGCCACGAGATATTCGTCAAGAAGGCTCTTCTTAGGGAAGGTGATACCGTAGATACGGGTGAGCTGGTCGCGATTCTGGTCGCCTCTCCAATATGCTCCCGCTATTGCTGTGAGTTTGATTGCCTTGATTACCGATGTGTCGTGGAGGTGAGGTCCGCGGCAAAGGTCGGTGAAGTCTCCGTTGGTGTAGAACGAAATTGTTCCGTCCTCGAGTTCGGAGATAAGTTCGCACTTGTATTTCTCGCCACGAGCCTCAAACGCCTTCATGGCGTCTGCCTTGCGTACTTCCTGACGGACGAAAACCTCTTTTGAGCGTGCCATTTCAAGCATCTTGTCTTCAATCGCCTTAAGGTCAGCCTCTGTGAGCTGGTGGTCTCCAAGGTCAACATCGTAGTAGAAACCGTTTTCAAGGGCAGGTCCGACACCGAAGTGTACACCGGGGTAGATGGCCTGAAGCGCCTGTGCGAGAAGGTGGGCGCTGGAATGCCAGAACACATGCTTGCCGGCCTCATCCTCCCATTTGTGGAAGACTATGGTGCAGTCTTTCTCAATGCGTCGGTCAAGGTCGATAACTGTTCCTGCGTCCTCTCCGTCGGTTTTGATTGTTGCTGCAAGCACTTCTGCTGCAAGACGTGGAGAGATACTCTGGGCTACTTCAAAGGCGGTTACACCTGCCTCGAATGTTTTGATGCTGCCATCAGGAAATGTAATGTTCATGACTTCTGTTTTTAATTTGTTTTGCCTCGTACGCCTACAAACGCGCACATAAGGGGTGCAAAGGTAATAATTTTTTCTATCTTTGCATCGTTTTACAGCAAGAATTTGAGAAGATGAAAGATTTATCGATAATAGTACCCCTTTTCAACGAGGCTGAAAGCCTTCCGGAACTCGCTTCCTGGATAGACAAGGTGTGCACGGAAAACAAACTCTCATACGAACTGATTCTCGTGGATGATGGCTCTACGGACGGCTCGTGGAATGTGGTAAAAGGCCTTCGCCTCGGCGAAAACGGATCACTCCACGGCATCCGTTTTCGCCGCAACTATGGCAAGTCTGCCGCCCTCTACCATGGTTTTGAGAAAGCTGAAGGCAAGGTAGTGATTACAATGGATGCCGACCTCCAGGATTCCCCTGACGAGATTCCGGAACTCTACAGGATGATTGTCGAGGAAGGTCACGACATAGTTTCAGGCTGGAAAAAACATCGTGTGGACAACACTTTCACTAAGAACATTCCTTCGAAAATCTACAACGCCACCGCAAGAGCCGTAACCGGAGTGAAACTCCACGACATGAACTGCGGACTCAAGGCCTACAGGAGCGATGTGGTGAAAGACATCGAGGTCTATGGCGAAATGCATCGATACATCCCATATCTTGCTAAAAATGCAGGATATACAGACATAGTTGAGAAACCTGTGGTACATTCGAAAAGGAAGTATGGAAAAAGCAAATTCGGCATCAGCCGCTTCGTCAACGGCTACCTTGATCTTATGACTCTTTGGTTCCTGAGCAAATTCGGAAAGAAGCCTATGCACTTCTTCGGACTCACCGGCTCGCTTTCCTTCCTCGCCGGTCTCATAATCACGATAATCATAATTGTACAGAAACTCATCGCCCAGGGCAACGGCCTGCGTTTCCGTCCTGTGACCGACCAGCCGCTTTTCTACCTTGCGCTGCTCGCCATCATCATCGGCGTACAACTTTTCCTCAGCGGTTTTGTGGCAGAACTCATCTCGCGTAACAGCGAAAGCCGCAACACCTATAACGTGAAGGAGGAATTTTAGTCTGAAAATAGTTGCTACCGGCTGCTATTGTGCAATAAACCTGTAGAGAATATCGCCGCTCTGGCGCGCTACAGTCGTGCTTTTTGAGAATTGGGAAGCCTTCGCCGCCCTTATGGCAAAGTCCCTCAGACAGTCGTCTTTCGAAGACATGGACTCAATCACTTTGGCTTCTATAACCTTGCCGCCACTGTCAACCGTAATTGCCACAGCTACATCTCCTCCGCCGAAACATTTGTATGCGGGAATGCTCAAGTGACTCGCCTTTCTGCCGTCGAGATTATAACTTACCACGCTCGGACCAGAATAAGGTTTTTCGGTCTCCTGCTTCTGATTTGAAACAGGGTCGGTGCTTACTCCCGCTCCGTCCTCATCCGCCTGATTTCCCCTTTTCAGAGCCTCTTCAAGACGCTTCGCCTCATCGTAAAGGCTCTCCGCATCAGTGCCCTTCGCATCCTTGAGATTAGCATCAACCGTCATATTCCTGACTGCGTGAGGGTCGGTTTTGTAAAGATCCTCCACTGAAACCCTGCCCGCAAGCATATCGTCAATAAGGTCCGAAATATCCTTTTCGAACTTCTCTGCAGCCTGCTGTTTCTCGGCCTTATCCTGGGCGGTGAAGTCCAATTCAAAAGAAGACCCCGCCTTGAGGACTGAGCCTATCTTCAGACAAAGAAGGAAAATCACCACAACAAGATGTACTATTATGGTGATGTATAATCCAGCTTTGTTCTCGCTTTTCAAGATTTTGAAACTGTTTGGAAGCCGCGTGAAAAAGTTTGAAACGACCTCTACTTATTCAGATACCTCTCGATAGATGCCTTGAGAATGTCGATTGCGACCTTGTTATGTCCTCCCTGAGGCACAATCACATCGGCATATCTCTTTGAAGGCTCAACGAACTGCAGATACATCGGCTTGACAGTGTCGGTGTAGCACTGCATAATAAAATCTACGCTCTTGCCCCTTTCGATGGTGTCACGTTTGATACGGCGCATTATCCTATCGTCAGCATCGGCATCCACGAATATCTTTATGTCCATGAGGTTGCGGAGGCGCTTGTCGGTGAAGATCAATATACCCTCAATGATGATGACCTCCGTAGGATCAACCTTGAGAGTCTCTGCCTGACGCGTACATGTAATGAACGAGTATATCGGCTGCTGGATGGTCTCGCCCTTCTTTATTGCTTCAATCTGCTTGCATAGCAGGTCAAAGTCAATGGAATTTGGATGGTCGAAATTCTGAAGAAGACGCTCCTCGAGTGGAAGATGGCTCGAATCCTTGTAATAGGAGTCTTGTGGGATGACTGTGACTTTCTCCTTGAGGGAATCGGTGATGGCCTTGACCACCGTGGTTTTTCCTGAGCCGCTTCCGCCGGCAATACCGATAACTAACATATTTTGATAGGTTTAGAATTCTGCGTTCTTTGGGGTACGAGGGAATGGGATTACGTCACGGATGTTCGCCATACCAGTAACGAAGAGGAGGAGACGCTCGAAACCGAGACCGAAACCGCTGTGAGGGCAACTTCCATAACGGCGTGTGTCAAGGTACCATTCGAGATTGGTGGTTGACATACCGAGTTCGTTGATACGGGTCATAAGTTTGCCGTAGTCAGACTCCCTCTCGCTGCCACCGATGATTTCGCCGATTTTAGGGAAAAGCACATCCATACCCCTTACGGTCTTGCCGTCCTCGTTCTGCTTCATGTAGAAGGCCTTGATGTCCTTAGGATAGTCGGTGAGAATGACAGGTTTTTTGAAATACTTTTCAACGAGATACCTTTCGTGCTCGCTCTGGAGATCTACTCCCCAATATACCGGGAACTCGAACTTCTCGCCGCTCTCCATGAGGATTTTCATACCCTCAGTGTAGGTCAGACGCACAAAGTCGGTCTTTACGACACCTTCGAGACGGCTGATGAGTTCAGGGTCAATCATCTTGTTGAGAAAAGCAAGATCATCCGCACAATTCTCAAGGGCATATCTCACAAGGGTCTTGATGAAGTCTTCAGCAAGGTCCATATTGTCCTGAACATCGTAGAATGCCATTTCAGGCTCAATCATCCAGAACTCTGCAAGGTGGCGCGGAGTGTTTGAATTCTCAGCACGGAAGGTAGGGCCAAAGGTGTAGATTTTACCGAGGGCCATCGCTCCAAGTTCGCCCTCAAGCTGGCCGCTCACAGTGAGTGAAGTCTGCTTTCCGAAGAAGTCCTCGCTGTAGTCGATTGCTCCGCTTTCAGTGCGTGGAAGGTTCTCAAGGTCGAGAGTCGTCACCTGGAACATTTCTCCCGCACCCTCGCAGTCACTCTCGGTAATGAGAGGAGTGTTGAGATAAACGAAACCGTGCTCGTTGAAGTATTTGTGGATGGCAAATGCCATTGCGTTGCGGATACGGAGAACTGCTCCGAAGGTGTTCGTCCTCGGACGGAGGTGGGCTATGGTGCGAAGATACTCCATCGTATGTCCCTTCTTCTGAAGTGGATATTTCTCTGGGTCTGCCTCGCCGTAAATCTCTATTTCCTTGGCTTGAACCTCTACTGCCTGACCGCTGCCCTGACTCTCAACGAGGTCACCGGTAACCCTGATGCAGGCGCCTGTGGTTATCTTTTTGAGAATTTCCTCATCGAATGCAGAGGGATCTGCGACAATCTGGATGTTATTTATCGTACTGCCGTCGTTAAGCGCAATGAAAGCGACATTCTTGTTGCCGCGTTTTGTTCTAACCCAACCCTTAACGACAACTTCCCGGCCGTGTGGGGTGTTCAGCAGTTCTTTGATTGTAGGTGTCATATTTTTTGCTCTTTTTTCGCGTTATTTTTTCGAGGTGCGAAGTTAATCATTTTTTCGATAGAACCTTTGCACACGCTTTGATATGTTGCATATAATTTCGTAGCCGATGGTATCTATCATCGTCGCCATCCCGTCGGCGGTCAGACATTCATCAGCGTCTTTGCCGAGAAGAGTGACCCTCGATCCCATCTTCACACCCGGTATCGATGTCACATCAACCATGAATTGATCCATACAAACCTTGCCGACAATAGGTGCCTTCATTCCGTTTATGAGTACATAGCCCGAATTTGAAAGGCGGCGTGAATAACCGTCGGCGTAACCTGTTGGAATCGTGGCAATTACCCTTTCAGATGGAGTTGTATATGTTCTTCCGTAGCCTATGCTCTCCCCTGCGGGAACCTTCTTGACCATCGAAACATGGCTTATCCAACTCAGAGCTGGAGAGAGTTTTTTCGGCAGAGGGAAAGATGGGTCAGGGCTAAGGCCGTAAAGCACGATGCCGAGGCGTACATATTTCTTGAGAGAGGCAGGAATGTCGTCATAGTAGGCGAGACTGCCGGCGGAGTTGCAACAATGCACAAAAGGCAGGCGGAGGTCTTCAAGAAGGGTTGCCACAGCGTCAAATTTTTCAATCTGACGGTGGGTGAAATTCGCATTCTCCTGAGTTGCGGTATCTGCAACACAAAAATGGGTAAATATGCCCTCCACGTGAAGCATCGCGGCAATTTTTCGAACCTTTGCGGCACAATCTTTAGGTTTTGACGCATTCAAGCCGATACGGTTCATCCCTGTGTCTATGGCAATCTGGTAGCGAATCGGATAGCCGGTCTTGGCCATCATTTTGGCATATTCCTCCGACACGACAGTCTGGGAAATTTTGTTCTCGAAAAGCAGTCTTGCGTGTTCCGGAGCGGTGTATCCAAGAATGAGAATGTGGCCTGTGACGCCCGCATAACGAAGGGTGATTGCCTCATCTATGTTTGACACCGCAAAGTATTTCACACCGCACTCGTTCTCGAGAAAAGCCGACAACATTCCGTCACCATGGCCATAGGCATCAGCCTTCATCACAGCCACAATTTCAGAATCCGGAACCAGAGCCTTGAGCACATTGTAGTTGCGCTTAATCTGTTCCAAATCGACTTCAACGTATGAACGATGGTCTATGGTATTTGGTGATGTCTTCATCTTTTTTCATTATTCAAGACGACGCGCGCCATCGCTGATTACCACAGGATAGACCTTTGGAGCGTGGCCGAACTGCTTTTCAAACGCAGCGGAAGCCTCAACGATGAATTTGTCGTAGATTTCATTCTTGACAAGGTTGATTGTGCAGCCTCCGAAACCGCCGCCCATAACGCGACAGCCCGTAACTCCGCACTCCTTTGCCTTGATGGCGAGGAAATCGAGTTCAGGGCAACTGACCTCATAATCCTTACTCATTCCCCAATGGGTTTCATACATCTTCGCTCCCACAGTCTCGTAGTCGTCACGACCGAGAGCATCACACACATCGAGCACTCTCTGCTTCTCTCCTATCACATAGTAAGCCCTCTTGTAGTCTTCTGCGGAAATTTTATCCTTGACACCCTCGAGCATTTCGAAAGTGGCGTCACGCAGGAATTCCACGCCCATTGCCTTGGCTGCATTTTCGCAACTGCGGCGGCGTGCATTGTAAGCGGAAGAAGCGAGTTCGTGCTTTACCACAGTGTCGAGAAGAACGAGCTTGTATCCCTTTGGATTGAATGGGAAATATTCATATTCAAGGCTCCTGCAGTCGAGGCGAATCAGGCTGCCTTTCCTTCCGAAAATGGAGGCGAACTGGTCCATGATTCCGCAATTCACACCGATATAGTGGTGCTCGGTCATCTGGCCCACAATAGCAAGCTGAAACTTCTCTATGCCGAGAGAAAACATATCGTTCAAAGCGAAGGCAAAAGTGCTTTCGAGAGCGGCGGAAGAACTCATACCCGCACCAAGAGGCACATCCCCTGCAAAGGCGGTATCAAAGCCTTTAATGGTCTTGCCGAGCTTGATAATTTCACGGCAGACTCCGAAAATGTATCTCGCCCACTGAGCCTTCGGAGCATCCTCCTCATTGAGACCAAACTCTGCATATTCCTGCAAATCAACAGAATAAGCCCTGACTTTGTCGTAACCGTTTTCACGAATACGGGCGACCATACCCTTGTCGATTGCTCCCGGGAACACGAACTCCCCGTTGTAGTCGGTATGTTCGCCTATGAGATTTATTCGTCCTGCAGATGTATATAACCTGCTCGGAGCCTCTCCGAAATGCTCTGCAAAAGCCTTATTTATTTTTTCTTTCATTTTCGTCAATTTTTCCAATCTCGCAAATCTACTATTTTTTCATTAAAAATCCTTTGATTTTTTCAACTTGTTATTATCTTTGCACGTTTTTTTAATCATAAAACCCTATTGAAAAAGAAATGAAAAAACTTTGTTTGTTTTTCGCAGTTATAATGATGACTGCTTTTTGCGCAATCAGCGCTAATGCTCAGACCGAAGGAGAAGAGACCGGTTTTACAATGACAATTGGTGTTGACAATTCGACCGCCTACAACTGGCGTGGTTCACGTCAATCAGAAAAGCCTTTCGGTTACAACGTTATGCCAAGTCTTTGTTTCACCTGGACAGGCGATGTCCTTGGAGCAGAAATCGGTGTTTACGATACGGAAGAAATCGGCAAGAGCAAAGAAGGAAACCGTTTCAACGAGTTTGGTGTATGGGCTACATTCTCATTCTTTAACTTTGACCTCCAGTTCCAGTCTTACGGACTCAACACCCTTATGTGGAATAAGGATTATGACTACCGTCCGGTATATGAACTTGGTCTTTCCTACACTTTCTCGAAGATTGACTTTTTCCAGCCTAAACTTTCTTGGTACACAATCGTAGGTGGTGACGACTTCAGGTGGGATGTTGTTAAGGTTGATGGAGAATGGGAATTCACAAAGACCAACAAAAGGGCATTCTCAAGTTATCTTGAACTTGACCTTCCTTTCTACATTGCTGATGGCAACGTCTTAATCGGTGGTGTCCTCGGATTGCTTCCTTTCTACGCTCCTTACTACTCTCACTATGAGAATCGTGCAAGGCTCTGCAATGCAGGTATTTACGCTGGATATACCTTCGATTTCAACTGCGGTATCTCTATTCCTATCAAGGCTGAATTCGGTTATAGCGACCTCAACAGGGAAGAAATGGCTAAAGCCGATGGCTTCAAGAACAAGAATGGTCTCTACTATGGTCTCACTGTAAGTATCAATTGGACCAAGTGGCTCGGCAGATAGTTTTCTCAAGAGAATGAAGAACTTAAAAATTGCTATTATCATGCTTTCGGCAGTACTGACGGCAGGATGCGGAAAGAGCCCGAAATGTCTTGTGCTCTACTATTCGCAGACCGGTGCAACCAAGGTTGTGGCCGAAAAAATTGCTGAAACCTTGGGAGCCGACATCGAAGCCTTTGATGTTGACAAGCCATACGACGGAAATTTTCAGGAGACCATCGACAGATGTCTCGTTGAAAGAGGAGAAAACTTCGTCCCTGCCATTGTGCCTATCAAGGCTGATCTCAAGAAATACGATGTAGTTTTCCTCGGCTATCCGGTATGGTTCGGCACTTACGCCCCTCCGGTTGCAGCCTTGCTCAAAGAATACAACCTTGCAGGGAAGAAAGTGGTTCCGTTCTGCACCTTTGGCAGCGGCGGCTTGGAATCATCAACAGCAGACCTCAAAATTGCCATTCCTGAAGCAGAAGTTGCCCCAGGTTATGGCGTCCGCAATGCCCGTCTGAGCGCAGTTGACTCTGAACTCAATCGATATTTTATTGAAAATGGTTGGGTTGAAGGCAGTGTTACCGCATTGGACGACTATGCAATGCAGGAGCCTGTGACCGAAAAAGAAGTTGCAATCTTCAATGCAGCTTGCGGAGACTACCCTATGCCGCTCGGAACTCCGGTTTCATACGGTTGGCGCCAGGGCGAAAACGGTTCAGTCGATTTCCTCTTTACCGTCTCAACTCTCAACGCAGCAGGCGAGCAGACTCTCGGGCATATTTATGTGACCCTCGAGAATGCCGAAGAAGTAGGCGCAGTAGCGGATGCAGAGATAAAAGCTGAATTTATTAAAGCAGTTAGGTAGATAAATTTCCCAACAATATGAAACAAAAGCCACCTCAACGGGTGGCTTTTTTGATTGGACTGCCGAACTAAAAACTAAACTGATATTCTCTTACGACAACGATTCTGTCGGTGATTTCAGGAAACTTCTCTAAGGCGGTTTTACCGAGTTTAGCCTTTATGACCAAATGACCTTGGAACTCAAAAAGAGCCTTTTTCAAATCATCGATGCTCTTGATTTCTCTTGCATCAATCCTTTCTTTCACCCAATGCTCATGCTCAAGCCATCCTATCAGAAACACATCTCTTTTGCTGTCGTAAGTCACAACGCAATCATGCTTTGGTTTAAGACTTACACGACGACGCTGCTTAGTTGAAGTTATTCGCGTGTCTGAATTCTGTTGCACGCTGGAAGTTGTTTGAGACTGCGCCGCCCCTCCGCTCGTTGATTTGGCAGTTCCGCAACCTCCCAACATCAGCATTCCTGCCCAAAAAAGAACTACATATAGAATAACTGTATTTTGAATTTTCCTCCGCATAATTGAAATCCTATCTAATCTATTTCGCCTTCGAATCGGTCCTTACCCAAATTCCACACAAAGATAGGCATTTTGAAGAGAAATTAGCCCTTATGAGTTCTTATTTTCTGCCCGAGAACGCTCCACCTCCCCTTACGCTACTCCGTACAAATATAGGCTCGGATGTTTTGGGCCTGTTTTCGTCCGAGGTCAAGCACTTTGAAGATAGTATATGATTGCAGAGACAAGAATTACTGTGATAACAAGAAGATATCGGAATCTTTTTCTTGTGCCTTGGCGAGAATAGCCTTAACAATATATTCCCTGCAACCTTTTTTGTAACGCTTTTCGCTCCCATACTTGGTGGTATAGCCTCCCCACCAACGACGAACTTTGGTAGAAGTTAGTACTTCATATTCAATTAAATCTTCTTCCGAATTATATTGGGAAAGAATTGATATTGCCTCCTCAAAATTTCCTATTTCCCTATTAAGTTCGGCAGCAAAAATCATATTTTTGATATCTTTCATGTTCTGAAGTATTCTCTTATCTTGCAAAATTCCTGTCACAAGAGCCAAAAACTCATTTTTCTGACTTTCAGTCGGAGCTTCACCTTCCCCCCATCTACAACATCTGACAATATCATTATATGCCCAAACTGCCAATATGTAAAGGGTTAACATTTCCTCTTCCGTCGGAGATTCTATTTCTTTCATTGCTTGCAACGCCTCTTCAAAAGATAGCCATCCCTGCTCAAAAGAAGAAAATTCTTCTCCATTCCTTTTAGAATCCTTCGGCAATCTTGACAGAAAATAATAACCTCCACATTTCGGACATTTCTGAACAGGAGAATTTTGAGGACACATTGGAGCAAACTCTCTTAAATCAGACCATTGTTCTGCGCCAATATTATTGCCCGAGAGCATTTGAGAAAGAGATTTTTCTTCTCCGCAGTGAGGGCATTTCACTAAAAGTTCCTTTCCTGGTATCATAAATTTAATTTTTAAGATTTATTGTTTATCACTTGTCAAATCAGAGTTGCTCTGGTTGTCAATCTCAGATTGCCATTCTACATCAGGGCCGTCGATGGCGTATTCTATTCTGCGGAGATTCTGAATCATTTTGCCATATACCTGACGATGATATTCAATTCCATCAAAGAGGCAATACACACCCCACTCATACTGATGTTTGAATTCATCCATATTCCTACAGAGATTTTCAAAGGAAAATGAAAGCCAATCTCTGGTTTTAGATTCTATAGCATCTCCTTCCTCGGATTTTTGTGAACAAGGCCAAAGAGTAGCCTTTAAGCAAACCCTGTCGCATGAAAAAACATTATTTGCTTCTTTCAAGGCGTCTATATTGACATCATCCCCCAATACATAAGACGTTGACATCAAGAATCTTCCCTTTGAAACATCTATATTTACATTGGTATCATAGATCTTAACCGTAAGACTATCTTCAGTATCTTGAGATACGGCCAAACCTTTCTCCCTAAGGAAATTAATTACATCCTTAACTTCCAATGTTTCGTCAGCCTTTGCAGCCAACGCGAATCCTAAACCAATTCCTACAATAACTCCAATAATTGTAATAATCCAAGTCATAATTTCTTCTGTTTTAATCGTTCGTTGTTATTTATTATCCTTTTCAAAAAGGTCTGGGTTCATAAGGGCCCAATACATTGCAGCCTCATTTCCGTATCCTCCATAAAAACGTCCGACAATAGAACCTTCGGCAAACCACATAAGTTGAAGTGCAATTTGTTTATCCTTAGTTTTATTATACTGTCGGAGGAGCGTATTCATACACTTTACTCTTAAGATATCGTAGTAATTGTTAGGAATACAACTCCATGAAGAGAATCCAAACCATTCCATCTGGGTAACCGCACGCCAATCCTCCCACACCTCATACAGATATCTTGTATAAAGTCCTGATTCAATAATCTCGCCAAGCATAACCGGAGAAATAGACATCCATCTAATAGAGAAATGCTCTAAACTTCTATACTCGAGGGCCAGAATTGCGCGCCTGTCAATATCTTTCTCTCTTTCTACAACCTGCCTCAGAGAATCTAACATTAATGAGTCTGTTATCTTCATATTCTGGAGAGAATCTATCTCGGGAACAAAATTCTTCTTGTCATACCATTTTCCAAAACCTTCAACCAATTCTTTTATGCAAGATTCAGAGAGAATACTTGGAATAGTATTTATATATTCATCGTAACGGTCTATTCCCTCAAAGAACAATGAGTCATTGCCCTCATAATTTCTATACAAAGTAACCAAATTTTCAACCTCCTTTCTGTCGGAAGGATTGGGAAATACTTTCTTGATTGAAAATGCAGGCAAGGGTTGCCACAACCTTGATATACAGTCCAGCGTATCTTGCTCTGATTCGCCTATTTCTTCAAATGAGAAATATCTATAAAATCTTTCATATCTATCTATCATGCAGTTTCTCAAAGAATTAAGATTATAGACCCTGATAAGGTCATTCATCTCATGAGTTATTTTTACATCTTTTTCCGGGGAGAAAAAAGGTATTCCATTCAAAAATGTACATTTACCATATCCATAATAGTAATCGTCGGAAATAGCGCTAAAAGTTTCTTCGGTGGTTAACTTCTGCTCACAAAGGCGGTAAGGTCCTTCGGAAACGTATGATGTCTCTACTTCCTCCGGATTATTTTTGCAAGCAGAGACAAGGGCCAAAGAGGCAATCAAAATTGTAAGTATTCTTTTCATTTTTTTTTAATTTTCATTGCAAAACTATAAAAGAAAACAATAAAAAAAATGAAGTTTTTGAGGAATTGTATGAAATTCTCTCGCGGGTTGATTTCATACAAAAAAATGGGCATTTCGTACATTGGGGCTCAATGGTATTTCTTGATATTTCTAAAAGTCCTATCTTTGCTTCCGGATTCATTTATGGCGAAACATTTTATCATATCCACTGTCAATGACCTCATCAGGATACAGCCTGAGAAGATTGTCTATATATCTTCTGACGGCAACTATTCCACTATATATTTATGTGATGGGGAATCAAGGGTGGTGACAATCCAACTCGGGAAACTTGAGGAAATGATTGGAGATCAATTAGGCAATGAAGGAAGTTTTCTTGCGAGAATCGGCAGGTCTCTCATTATAAATTCATCCTATGTTTACTATATCAACATCACTCAGCAGAAATTGATTCTGAGTGACCAGAAGGCAGTAAACTATACTCTCACAGCATCGAAAGAGGCTCTTAAAGCTTTGAAAGAACATTTTGAAAAGGAGATTACAGAATGAAATTCGATTATGATATAGAAGACGACGAAATTCGTTTCATCGGAGAAAAGGCCGAAGCCAAAAATGAGCCTGCGAAAGAATACACCCTGCCTGCAAGTCAATCTCCGCAGATATTGGAGATGGAGGAAGATGTTGATGACTTTGGAGAAGATGAAGTTTTCACTATGAACCTCGACAGCAAGCAGATGTCGATAAACGAATGCAAGCAGATGCCGATGGACAAATGCAAGCAGATACTGATGGACGAATGCAAGCTGATGCCGATGGACGAATGCCCAAAGACAGCCAACATGAGTAGCACCGACAAGGATGGCGACAATAATGGCAAAGGCAATAACAATAATGGTGGCTGCAGGCGGAAGATGAGAATTACCATCATTATCCTGGTGCTTATTATCGTTGGCATTACTCTGATAAAGAATTGTAAAAAAGACTCAAAGAGCGAAAGTACTCCTTATTTCGAAAATGTCGAGACTGTGGAGACTCCGAAAAAGGACATTCCGGTGTTGTTTGATGATAATGTTGCAGGCGAAAGCAGGGTAAATGTTTTGGACACCATTATAAATGATGTCGGATTGAGGATATACAAGCCCGTTCAAGCTCATGCAAGCCTGCTTCTTGGCAATCTTCCATTTGAAGATGAAAGCATAATCTACATCGCGCAGGCGGCAGACATCCGTGCAGACAACAAGAAGATTCTCGGTGCATTCGTGCTTGAAGGTGAGCCTTTGGCGTGGGGTATGTCAAAGAAAGGTTATTGTGCAATCATTAACAACAATATCTCTGTCGGCGTCTCAGATAATTCGCCTTTGTTTGAAGAGGCAACTGAAAAGGGTGGTTATTTCTTCCGTCAATATCCGCTCGTGAATAACGGTGTACTCTGCGAAAATGAGCCTAAGAACAAGTCTTACAGGCGCTCGATATGTCAAAGGCAGGGCGAGACATTTATGGTTCACTCTACCGACAAGGAATCCTTCCACGATTTCACACAGGCCCTTGTAGATCTCGGTGTTGACAATGCAGTCTATCTCGTCGGCAGCGAGGCTTATGGATGGGCCATCCTTCCTGACGGAACAAAAGAAATATGGGGCCTGGTCAATCACAACCAACCCCAAACTACAAGTTACATCGTCTTCAGAAAATAGGAACTAAAACAGTTTTATTGCGACGCCGATTTTGAGGCAAGGGTAGATTCTGCCTGCGACAT
>JABUTT010000031.1 GCA_021443515.1 Bacteroidales bacterium | reverse complement strand
GGAGTGCTTCATAAATCTTCTTCTCCAGTTCTCCCGCTTGTGCCGTAAACTTCATCTTGCCTTTGGACAGAGCATACTCCCCTCGCCCCGTTCGGAGCAGCAATCCTTCATCAGAAAGTTTCGTCAGGGTGCAAGACATAGTATTCTTAGATGTCTCTCCATTATCTTTCAAATAGGTCCACAGAGCATCCGACCTGAGAATTCCATTCAGGTTTGCATACTCCATTATATATTCCTTACAAGTCTTTCCCATATCAAGTTCATTTTTGCAAATATAATACAATTTCGGCAATAAATAAGAATTATTGCCAATATTATATAAAATTAAAGGCGACCTTTTCAGGTCGCCTTTATTGTTTGCATCGGATTTACTGAACATCGACGTCGTCGGGGTTGTCAGTCGGGCCGTTCTGTGGGCCCTGCTGTGCTCCCGTCTGGCCTTGCTGAGCCTGTGCTGCTCTTGCCATATCTTCGGAAGCGGCGTTCCAAGCTTTGTTGAG
This sequence comes from Bacteroidales bacterium, assembly GCA_021443515.1. Taxonomy (GTDB): domain Bacteria; phylum Bacteroidota; class Bacteroidia; order Bacteroidales; family UBA932; genus Cryptobacteroides. The sequence goes on along the minus strand of JABUTT010000031.1, from coordinate 15,646 downwards.
AGCCTCGAAGTGAACATCTATTGCTGCAATGTCCTTAGCCTCTACCGCTTTCTTGAGTTCTGCGGCCTCGCTCTCGATTGCCTGCTTCTTGTCGGCAGGAATCTTGTCGCCATACTCCTTGAGGTTCTTCTCAGTCTGGAATACGAGGGCGTCGGCATTGTTGACCTTGTCGGCTTTTTCTCTCTCGGCCTTGTCGGCAGCCTCATTGGCCTTAGCCTCATCCTTCATTCTCTGGATTTCCTCATCGCTTAGACCTGAAGAAGCCTCGATGCGGATGCTCTGCTCTTTGCCAGTAGCCTTGTCCTTTGCACTTACTGAAAGGATACCGTTGGTGTCGATTGAGAATGTAACTTCAATCTGAGGCACTCCACGTGGTGCAGGAGCAATGCCGTCAAGGTGGAAAATACCAATCTGCTTGTTGTCCTTTGCCATTGGCCTTTCGCCCTGGAGGACACGGATTTCAACGCCCGGCTGATTGTCTGCTGCAGTCGAGAACACCTCTGACTTCTTTGTAGGAATGGTGGTGTTGCTTTCAATGAGTTTTGTCATAACTCCACCGAGAGTCTCGATACCGAGTGAAAGAGGAGTGACGTCTGCAAGGATGATATCCTTGACTTCGCCTGCGAGGACTGCACCCTGAACAGCGGCGCCGATTGCCACAACTTCGTCAGGATTTACACTCTTGTTAGGAGTCTTTCCGAAGAACTTCTCAACGAGAGTCTGGATTGCAGGAATACGGGTTGAACCTCCCACGAGAAGAACTTCGTCTATGTCGCTTGCTGAAAGATGTGCGTCTGCAAGAGCCTTGCGGCAAGGTTCGAGAGTAGCGTTGAAGAGGTTGTCTGCAAGCTGCTCAAACTTGGCACGTGAAAGAGTTCTTACGAGGTGGCGAGGCATACCATCAACCGGCATGATGTAAGGGAGGTTAATCTCCGTTGAAGTTGAACCTGAGAGTTCAATCTTTGCCTTCTCTGCTGCCTCTTTGAGTCTTTGGAGAGCCATAGGGTCTTTGCGAAGATCAACTCCACCATTCTCTGCAGCGAACTCGTTTGCGAGCCACTCGATAATCACGTGGTCGAAATCATCACCGCCGAGGTGGGTATCACCATTGGTTGAAAGAACTTCGAACATACCTCCACCGAGTTCCAGGATGGAAATATCGAATGTACCTCCACCGAGGTCATACACAGCGACTTTCATATCTTTGTTCTGCTTGTCGAGACCGAAAGCGAGAGCTGCTGCAGTAGGCTCGTTGATGATACGCTTCACATCGAGACCTGCAATTGCGCCTGCTTCCTTAGTTGCCTGACGCTGTGAGTCAGAGAAGTATGCAGGAACTGTGATAACTGCTTCTGTGACTGTCTGTCCGAGATAATCCTCGGCAATTTTCTTCATTCTGCCGAGAATACGTGCAGAAATCTCCTGTGGAGTATAAAGACGTCCGTCAATATCCACGCGGGCTGTGTTGTTTTCTCCCTTGACCACCTTGTAAGGCACTCTTGAGATTTCCTTTGTGACATTGTCGTAGGTTTCACCCATAAATCTCTTGATAGAGTAGACGGTCTTGAACGGATTTGTGATGGCCTGACGCTTTGCAGCATTACCAATCTTCTGTTCGCCACCTTCTGTGAATGCAACAACTGAAGGAGTTGTCTTGTAACCTTCGCTGTTGATGATTACGGTTGGCTCATTGCCTTCCATTACGGCTACGCAAGAATTCGTAGTTCCGAGGTCGATACCGATAATTTTTCCCATAATATTGTATTTTTATTTGTTTAACTTCTTTTTAATCGTCTGACGCTTGTGCAGACGCTTTCTTTTTATCCAAAGATGTGCCACAACCGAATTACTGACAAATTGTCAGTTTTTTAATGTCATTTTTTGACTAACTTTGCATTTGTTATGACTGACATTCAGGATAGAATACTCTACGAAGACAACCATATCATCATCGTAAATAAACTTGTCGGGGAAATCACCCAGGGAGACAAAACCCTCGACAGGACACTTGGCGACGACATCAAAGCATTGATTGCCCGCCGCGATAAGAAGCCGGGAGCAGTGTATCTCGGAATTCCCCACCGTCTCGACAGACCCGTAAGCGGTGTTGCAATGTTCGCAAAGACCTCAAAGGCTCTCGAAAGGCTGAATGCCATGTTCCGCAATTCTCAGGTTCACAAGACTTATTGGGCCCTCGTATGCAGGGAGCCCGAGCAGAAAGAGGGCTATCTCGAAGACTATATATATAGGATAGAGAAGCAGAACAAGAGTTATATCTGCAAGACTGCCATAGTTAACGGCGAAACTAAGCCTGTGAGGGCGGACGCAAAACTCGCCAAACTCCGTTACAAATACATAGGCCGCACTGAAAGATATTTTATCGTGGAAGTCGAACTTCTCACCGGCCGTCACCATCAGATAAGATGCCAGCTCTCGCACCACCTGAGCCCTATCAAGGGCGACCTTAAATATGGCGCGCCTCGCAGCAACCCTGACGGAGGAATATGTCTCCACGCCAGAAGAATAGAGTTTATACATCCTGTGAAAAAAGAGCCTGTCTGCATTGAGGCTCCACTCCCTGAAAATTGGAAAATAACCGCACCTGAAGCAGAAAAATAGTAGCCTCGCCCCAAAGCGCTATTGGCAACGCCTATTTCCCTAACGGAGCAATAAGCAGGGCGTCATCGTGCTCAGCGACGATGTAGCCGTCAAGACCTTCAATTATCACCTTCTTCTCCCCTGCCACGTGAACTATACAGTTGTGAGTATCCTTCAAAGTAACATCCTGACCTATCACGCCGTTTCCGGCCTCATCTTTCGGAAGATGTGTGAGAAGACTGCGCCAGGTACCTATGTCGCTCCAAAGGAAAGAAGCCGGCAAGGTATAGACAGCCTCCGAATGTTCCATTATGGCATAATCGATTGATATGCCTTCACATTGCGGGAAAAGTCTGTCAACCTCAGCCTGTTCGCTCTCAGTGTAGAATGAAGGAGCAAGAGTGTCAAAAATTGAGGCAATGTTTGGTTTTAACGCACGGAATGAAGAAAGCACTGTGCGTACATTCCAGAAGAAAAGCCCCGAATTCCAGTAATAGCCTCCCTCTGCAATATATCTTTGGGCAGTTGCAAGGTCAGGTTTTTCCTTGAACGCCTCAACCTTGCGGATAGCTCCCTCGTGAGTGGCTTCTTTTATGTAGCCGTAACCTGTTTCGGGACGGACGGGCTGCATGCCGAGAGTGATGATTTTCGAAGATGAGGCAGATTCTTCGAGGGCCATCTTTACAACTCTTTGAAACTCTGGAACATCGAGCACAACATGGTCTGATGGCGAAAAAACAAGATTTGCATCGGGGTCTTTCGCAAATATCTTCCACGAAACATACGCGATGCAGGGAGCGGTATTTCTCATACAAGGCTCAAGAAGAACCTGCTCAGCGGGAATGCCAGGCACCTGCTCAAACACATAATCCCTGTATTTTGATGAGGTTACCACCCACACATTTTCAATCGGAACAATGCCTTTGAAACGGTCGATTGTGAGTTGAATCATTGTCCTGCCTGTGCCCAAGATGTCGATGAACTGTTTTGGACATTCCGGAGTTGACATTGGCCAGAACCGGCTGCCTGTGCCGCCTGCCATAATTATGAGGTGGTTATTTGCCATGATCTTTAGGTATGAGAAGCAGAAGAAAGATTGAACACAGAGTTGAGACACCTATCGCGGCGCAATCTGCAATGTAGTCGTAAAAATCCGGGGTACGCACGCTCGTCAGAAGTCCTTGGGCAAGTTCGGTGAGTCCCGCAAAGAAAAGCCCCGAGAAGAGTGCGATGACTAAGATTTTGAAATTGGATGCCGACATAAACACCGCCCTGTACAATGCACTGAAAAGCATAGGATAAGGCAGGAACATTATGAAGTGGATAACCTTGTCGTAGGAAACTCCAAAAAGTTTCTTCACAAGAGAGAGATTCGCATTCGGAAAGGCATAAAGGCAGCAGAAAATCACGGATGCCACATAAAGAACGAATACCGTCAATATCAAAAGACGGTATCCTATGTGATAATTCTTATGTTTTCTTCCTGCCATGCTTTTCTAAAAAATCCAATCAGCCTTGAGAGCATTGTGAAGTTGCACGTCAACTCCGAGAAGATGTATGGAAGCCAGACTCTGGCTGTAAGACCTCTTTATGATTTCACTTTCAATTATAGGTATGATTTCGTTTTTCACGATTTCAACCATCTGCCTCTTTGACACATTGAGAGCCTTTTCAAGGGCCTCAACCTGAGAAGCGGTAACCTCGTCATAACCATCCTCCTTGATTTCCTTCTTCAAGGCTTCAAATGCCACAAGACTTTCAGGTCTGTAGTCGAAATCTTGCTCGATGGCATAATCAGCAAACTCATTCCATTCCTGCTCAGTAAGGTGGAAATTCTCAACAGGACGAATCTCTGGATGTGAACTTACATAGTTCAAAGCATAACGACTTGTAACTCCTGCATAGACAAGAATATATGATGCACGGGAATATTTCTCCGCCTCCAAAACTATGTCCGGAGTGATACCTCCGGCAGATGTCACGGTACGACCTCCGACAGTCTTGAACTCCTGCTTAAGAGAGTCTGCAAAATCTTTTGCATGCGTTGCTCCCGAAGAATAGTCGAGACGCTGAACACAACGACCTGAAGGAGTATAATAATGGGCTGTAGTAACCTTGAGTTGAGCCCCGTAAGGCAGAGAACGTATGCTCTGCACAAGACCTTTGCCGTAGGACTTTGTGCCTGCTATGGTCGCCCTGTCAAGATCCTGAAGGCTGCCCGCAACGATTTCTGAAGCAGATGCAGACCCGCCATCGATGAGAACCATAATTGGAATTTCAGTATCCACCGGTTCCCTGTGGGTGCGGTATTCTTTTGTATTCTCGGCATCACGACCTTTGGAAGTCACGATGAGCGAACCCTTTGGCACAAAGAGGGAAACAATGTCCACAGCCTCATTCAGCAGTCCACCGCCATTTCCTCTCAAGTCGAGAATAAGGCGCTCAATTCCCTTCTTTTTGAGGTCCAGGAAAGCCTCACGCACATCACCGGAAACGCCTGTCGTGAAACCTGTCTGAGAAATGTAGCCTGTTTTATTGTCAAGAACAGTGTAGCATGAGACATCAGGAAGATGTATTTTTTCCCTGGTTATTACAACATTCTTTATCTCGCCCGTATGGACTTTCTTTATCTTGAATTCTACCTTCGTGCCCGGCTTGCCCTTCATTCTCGAAGTGGTTTCCTCCGAAGTGAATGGTTTGACATCCACTCCGTCAACCTCGATTATTCTGTCGCCGCTCTGAAGGCCCGCACGCTGTGCAGGCGAATTGTAATAGGGCTCGTCAATTATGAGATACTCTCCAACTTTCTTCGATATGATTGCACCAATGCCTCCGTAGGTCTTGGATATCAACATCTCAAAGTCTTCATTCTCCTCTTCCGGAACATAGACGGTGTAAGGGTCAAGGGATTCGAGGGCAGAAGTTATTCCCGCCGTAAAATAGCGTTTGAGGTCTAATGTATCGACATAGGACCTATACAATTCTCCGAGTATGGAGTTCTGGGTTTCTATCCACTGACCGAGTTTGAAATTCTTGCTCTCCTGAGGTTTTGCAGGGGTTTTCTGAGCGTCAGCAGGTATATATACAAGTGTTAAAAGCGCTGTTATAAGGCAAAGTGCCGAAGTTTTTTTCATTTTTTCAATCATATCACGCAAATATACGAATATATACGGTAAATTTGCAAAAACCGGTCCATCAAAAACAAGTATCAGAAATATGAAACTTATATTTTCAACGGGAAACAAAGGAAAACTCAAGGAAGCTCGCCAGATTCTTGGAAATGAATATGAAATAATTTCTCCCTACGATATGGGCATAGACCCGGATGTCGAGGAAACGGGTTCAACCTTTGAGGAGAACTCCATTATCAAGGCCGAATTCCTCCACAAAGCCACCGTAATGGACTGTTTTGCCGACGACTCGGGCATGATTGTGGACTGTCTGGATGGCCGTCCCGGAATTTACTCGGCAAGATATGCTGGGGAAAGCAAGGATTTTGACGACAACATCTTCAAGGTCATTGAGGAGATAAAAGAATATGAAAAGACTCACGAGACCAACAGGAATGCAGCTTTTGTCTGTGTCGTCACCCTCATTTTAGGCGGTGAGAAGTATTTCTTTGAAGGAAGACTCGATGGTCATCTCATAATGGAGAAACGCGGTACGGGTGGCTTCGGCTATGACCCGATCTTTGTGCCCGAAGGCTCTGAGAAAACCCTGTCCGAGATGAGTGAAGAGGAGAAAAATGCTCTTTCACACCGTGGAGACGCCCTGAGAAAGATGGCAGAATTTCTCAAAAAAAGATAATGGGAAAGGTTGAGCAGACGATGAAATTGGTCGTTCTCCACACTACGAAGTTGGGGGACAATTCGCTTATGCTCCACACCTTGACAGAGAAAGGCATCAAGGAAAGTTTCGTGGTGAAAGGACTGAAGAAAACCCATGCCTCAGTCTATTTCAGTCCGCTTTCCCTCATATCGGCGCAAATCGTTCCCAACAGCCGTTCCACCATTTCTCTCGCCCACCATTTTGCTTTCATATCCCCTCTCGAAGGCATAGCTGCTGACTTTACGAAAACTGCCATCAGCATTTTTATCGCTGAAGTTCTCTTCAAACTCAGTCAATGCGAAATTCCTTTTGAGTGGCTTTCCTCACAGATACTCGGCCTCAACGAAGCAACGGAAGATGTAGAAAACTTCCATATCGGCTTTCTGATTTCGCTTTGCGAAGTTCTCGGCTTCAAAATCACCCCAAATGCTCTTGCCGAATTCGGCGGCGAGGGGATAAAAGAAAGTCTGGCGAAGGCTCCGGCAAACGGTCAGGCCCGCACCAGACTGTGCAATGCTGTTATCGCTTATCTGTCCTATAACTTGGACATAAAAATTACCATCAATTCTTTGGGAGTTCTGTCTGAGATTATGCGTTAGCCCTTCAGCCACCAAAGTACAACGCCGTCATCCCAAGCGACGGGACTCTACATTGAAGGCATAGATATTCCGCCTCCCGAGCCACCGCCTATACGTGAACTCTCGTCAAGATTTCCGACATTTCTTTTCTTTGTAGGAGTAGTCGCCTTTCCAAAGCGGAAGGAAATTGAAAGTCTCGCCATTCTCGCCGAGTCCGCGGTACTTATGCTGTATAATTTATTGCCTGCCGTGTCGTATGCGCTTATCTTCATCAGGGAAGAATTGAAAGGATCTTCTACATTGAGGGCGAGTATGAGACGATTGTCGAGGAAGGTCTTCTTCACTCCAAACCAGCACATCCAGGAAAGGTTTTCCAACTTCATATAGACCATATCGATAGGAGTCATCATTCTGGCTCCGGCCTCAATCGACCAGTCTTTAGGAAGGAGGAAGTTGAATGTCAGCATTCCGCTGGCAAAATTCTGATTACTTGCAGAGGTAGGCGTGGTGTTCCTCATAAACATATCAACCAGGTTCACATTCACGAGCCACCACTTGAATATAGGAAACTCACTCATAGAAAAACTGATACCTGCCGAAACCCTGTTGCCTACATTTTCAAAAGTAATTTTCTTCTCAAGCGTACCCTCCGGATTTGACACAACCTGATTTTCTACATCCTTATCGAAACCACCGAACACTGCAATGCTGAAATGGGTCTTGAGATTCATCATAAATGTAAGCTGGTGAGAGAATGAAGGTTTCAAATACGGGTTACCCATGGTATAGGTTGTTGCATCGATATACGTCAGCTGAGGGTTCATATTCCAATAACTCGGACGACTGATACGATAGGTATAGGAGAGAGAATAAATGAATTCCGGAGAAGCGATGTAGGAGCCAAAGACTGTCGGGAAGACATTGACATAGTTGTTCTTGGTTTGCTCCCCGGAACTCCTCCAGTTGCCTTTTGTGAAGGTACCCTCGGCACGCAAACCCAACTTGGCGGTCCAATGTTCATTGAACATATAGGAAACGGATGCGTAGGCTGCTGCTATGTTTTCCCTGTAATAGAAATCCGATGATTTGGCAGGATTCGGCTTCCACACCCCTCCGATAAAGTCCTTGTAAGTTGACACGTTGTCGGTCATCGTGCAGGAGAACTTCGCGCCGGCCTCAAGCATACCCTTGCTCAAAATTGTCTGCTGATAATCGGCTTTTGCCGAGAGTATGTTAATGTTGTTCTTTCCCGTGCCCTGCATTTTTATAGGGTCAAGAGCAGGGAATGAATGGTCGATAACCGTATATGGACTCTCCTGAGAAGAACTTGAATTTGAAGCATTGTTGTTGTAATCGGCATTTATAGTCAATTCCTGTCCCTTTGCCTCGTCAAAAGTATGAGTATAGTTGAGGTTTATCCCGACATTGAGATTGTTCGGGTTCTTATCCGTGGATTGGATAGTCTGGTGATAGGCGTGCTTTCCGTCTATGTAAGTGTCTGTAAATGAAGTCTTTGGAAGAGCAAAATCCACCATGGAAGACGGACGTGCAGTAAGTATGAAACCGAGGACATTCTTTTTGTTTATGAAACCGTCCAAAGAAAGTTTGAACTTGTTGGAAAGGTACTTGTCATTCATCAGAGAATAGGTCTTCTGGGTAACTGACTGAATGTAAGAGTCGGACTGCGTAGCCATCTTGCTGTTCATATAGAAGCCCGAATAGTTGAAATTTGTGGAAATTTTCTCGGTGCGATATGAAAGAGTAAGCCCGCCTTGAGCATCAGAACAATAATAACTGTTGAATGTGGGATGTTTGTAGCCCATACCTCCGTATGCAAAATTCACGGAGCCGTTCAAGCCGCCCGTAATGGCCTTTTTCGTCTTTATGTTGATGATACCGCCTGAGCCTTCCGCATCATATTTTGCAGACGGATGCGCAATAATCTCAATCTTATCGATGGTTGTGCCATCTGTGGCGGTGAGCAGGCTCGCAAGGTCGCGTCCCGAAAGATAGGAAGGTCTGTCGTCAATCCAAACAGCCACAGCCTTGCCGTTGAGAGTCACATTTCCGTCCTTATCGACTGCCACACCCGGAGCCTTGCGGATAATGTCTTTGGCAGTTGAACCCTGAGTTGTGACAGCCTCCGCAACATTCATCACGATTTTATCAACCTTGACCTCAATCACCCTCTTGTGCTCCGATATCATCGCCGCATTCAGGGCCTGGGCATCATCCTCAAGGGTTATTGCGTCAAGTTGAATGGGTTCGTCAGATGTTACTTTGACTGCTTTAACCACTGTCTTATAGCCGATAATGGAGATTTCGAGACGATAGTCCCCTTCCTTCACTCCGGCAAGGATGAATGAGCCGTCATCAGCAGTTGTTGATCCTTTCACAAGGGTTGAGTCCTGCTGATAGAGGGCTACGGTGGCATAGCCGACATTCGCTCCCGAAGCATCCCTGACACTACCTTTTATATCGCCTCTGAAAGCGAAGGCGGCAAGTGGAACAAAGAGAGCAATGACAGCTAATAAAAGTTTTGTTTTCATACTATGAGTTTAAGTTCATTTCATTTACGCTAATGCCTAAAAGACTCATTCTACGGAGTATCTGAGGAAGTTCCTGTTCGAGGAAGCGTTTTTTCTGGTCTTCAAGCACAATGGCTCTCGCGCCTTCAGCCACGAAATAGCCCACTCCGCGCTGGTTTACTATGATTCCCATAGCCCCGAGACGCTCATAACTGCGCATTATCGTGTTCGGATTCACTCCAAGTTCCGCTCCGAGTTCCCTCACTGAAAGCACTCTCTCGCCTTCTTTCAGGCTCCCTTCGAGAATCCTTTCGCAGAAAACGTCGCAGATCTGGATGAATATAGGTTTATTTGAATCAAATTCCATATTTATCAATACTTTATTGTTTTAACCCTATAATATACAGCAAATCCAAGTAGCAGAGTGACGACAATCTCTACAATGAAAGAAATGGTCGTAATGGAATTAAAGTTTGCAATAATTGTGTTCGCATTGCAAGGGGTAAATGGAGCGAAGATTAAAGAAAGCAATGAGGAGAAGATACTTGTGGCGATGAACACAAAGAGAAGCGTCTTTGCAATTTTATGGTTACGAAAACAAACTGCTCCCAAAAGGAAGATTATCATATTGAATATAATCTGCACGAGGGAAAATGCCCAAAAGTTCATACCACTGAGAGTGTCGCCGAATTCAGAAACTCCGCTCAGAAAGGCAGAGGCATCAATAATCGAGTCTCCGCAGGCGACATCGAATGTGCTTATGAGCCAATCGATGGAAACATATCCGCAGAAGAAAATGCAAGGGACAATAAAAGCCGTGATGATAATCATCGAGAGGGTCTTCTCAAGAGTTGACACAGGAAGTGATATGAAACTGCTGCCCTCGCGTTTATCGGTAACAAAGCCGTAGAGTTTCGCCCCCGCAGTGATAACGACGCAGAATTCGAAAATCAAGAAGAATATGAATCTGGAAGCATAGGATGCGTGAATCCATCCTCCGCCGAATGCAAGGGAGAGAAGAGCACCCACGAGATATATTGCAAGCCCACCGAGAGTAAAGTAGAGGAGGGTGATACCATAATTGGATGCGGCTCTCTTGATGTCGGCCACGAAATACCTGCCGAAACGGCTGAAAGAGAAAATATCGTTCATAACCGGTCTATTCAAATAAAGATTTAACAAGTTGTTTGTTTGCGTGACATGCGTTGAAGAGAGCTTCGATATTCACCTTGCTTTCCTCGCCTGTCGGATTGAGAAGCACGCGGATTGTGCCTGATGGGAGAGTTTCGCTGTAGAGACAGTTCTCTGAAGGGCTCTCGGTGAGCGAATAGTCAAAGTAGAGTTTGCCCGAGATTTCTTCGAGAGATGCGTTTAGAAGCACCGAATTGTTGTCGAGAATGATAATCGGGTCAATAATGTTCTCGAGATCCTTAACCTGATGGGTTGAAATAACCAAAGTCGAATCCTCGGCAGTAAAACTCATCACAGCCTTGCGGAAAGAAGCTTTTGAAGGGATGTCGAGGCCATTTGTAGGCTCATCGAGGAAAAGGTATTTCACTCCAAGGCTCAAGGCAAAGGATATATGAGTCTTTTTGAGTTCACCTGTGGACATTGAATTCATCTTTCGGTTTATGTTCATTTCAAATAGAGACATCAAGGCCGTAAATTTCTTGAAATCAAAGTTTGACCAGAAAGAGCCGTATTGTCTTGCATATTTTTCTGCCGTAATCGCAGGAGCCTCAACATCGTCTGGAAGATAATATATCTTGTCAAGGAAGGATGGTTTGCGCTCAAAAGGAGTTGCTCCATCAATGTCTATCGAACCGCCATTGGTTTTTTTCAAACCGCTGAGAAGAGTGAGAAGCGTAGTCTTGCCCACGCCGTTCTCGCCAAGCAAACCATAGATGCGTCCCGACTGGAGAGTCATAGAGATATTCTCGAGGACAGCATTGTTGCCATAAGAAAAAGAGAGGTTTTTTATACTTATCATAGTGTATTAGTTTACTATTACGCTGTAAAGGTACAACTATTTTTATTACCTCCAAATTTTTTTCGTAATTTTGTTAAAATTTTTTCAAAAAATGAAGCGTTTCTCTATTATCGCCCTTGCGAGCATTATTCTCGCAAGTTGTTCACAAAAAGAACAGGTTCTCCGCATTTGTGCCGTTTCTGATGTTCACGGCAAGTACTTCGACTCTCTCTTCGTGGGCAAAGCCGTCAACGAAGGCAGTCTTTCAAAGGCTTCAGCCTATATCAAGGAACTTCGAAAGACTTCCGCAGGTGTTATTTTCATCGATAACGGAGACAACCTCCAGGGCGACGATGGAGCATACTATTATAATTATGTGGATACTGTCAGCACCCACGTCTATAGCCGCATCGCTAACTATCTTAAATATGACGCTGTGATTGTGGGCAACCACGACATTGAGGCGGGACATCCGAACTATGACAGGGTACGCAGCCAAATCAATATGCCCTATCTTGCGGCAAATGCAATCAAACCGGACGGAACCACCTACTTTGACGACTTCACAATCGTAAAGAAGGCTGGCAAGAAGGTTGCGATTATAGGTATGACCAATCCTAATATACGCAACTGGCTCGGCGAGAACCTTTTCTACGGTATGGATTTCGTGAAGGCGACTCCGCTTGCACAGGAACTTGTGGATAAAATTCGTGCAGAATACAAGCCCGACTATGTTGTAGTGGCAATTCACGGTGGCTCCGGCAGCGGAAAAGAGGAATACTTCGAAAGCCCCGGTCTTTACCTTGCGAACAACCTCAAAGGTGTGGATGTAGTCATTTCGGGTCACGACCACCGTCCCAACGCAACTATTGCAGCCGAAAACGACAGCACTCTCTTCATCAATCCGGGCTCACACTGCCGCAATATGGCTGTTGCAACCATTCCTCTCGGAAAGAAGGGCTCACGCAAGGCTGAACTCATATCCCTTAAAGACAAACCTTCCGATCCCGAGTACAATGCCGAGATTCAGGATGCATTCGACAAAGTAAAGGCATTCACCTCTCAAGTTGTATGTAATCTTACTGCACCTATCGACCTTGGGGACGCCTACGAAGGTCCTAACCCTTATGTAAGCCTCATCCACAAGGTACAACTCAAGGCAACAGGCGCCCAGCTCTCATTTGCCGCACCTCTTGGCAAACGCAATGTAATTCCTGCAGGCGACCTTCTCTACTGCGACCTTATGAAGATATATCCTTTCGAGAATCAACTTTATGTGATAGAACTTACCGGCAAGCAGGTCAAGGACTATCTTGAATTCTCTTACGACAACTGGATTAACGGAAAGGGTCCGGGCTACAACTACGATTCTGCCGCAGGTCTCAACTACAAGGTTCTTTGCAAGCGTCCAAAAGGTTCACGCATAGTGATTTCGGGACTTACCGACGGAACTCCATTCGACCTTAACGCAAAATACACAATTGCAATGACTTCATACAGGGCTTCAGGCGGTGGCTACCTTCTTCGCGACGGCGTAGGCCTTGACCCTGCAAAGAGTGATTCTTACATCGTAGACAAACTCGGTTTCATCCGCGACTATTGCTACGACTTCCTCAAAGAGCAGGGGACATACGAGCCTACTCTGCTTACAAACTGGAAATTCATCGACAAACCGACTATCGAGCGTCCTGCGCAGCACTAATTGCGAGGATGGTGCGAGAGAATGTCACGCTGCCACTTGTGTGAATCTATATGGGTGTAGATTTCGGTGGTGAGGATGCTCTCGTGCCCAAGCATCTCTTGAACAACTCTTAAATCTGCCCCATTTTCGACAAGGTGGGTGGCAAAACTATGGCGGAAAGTGTGAGGAGAAATTGACTTGTTCACTCCCGCCTTCGAGGTGTAGAATTTTATCATATTGAAGATGCTGACACGGCTTATGGGCTTTCCAAAACGATTCAGGAAGACATATTCCGCACTCGTGGCATCTGCCGCCTCTCCCCTAATGTCAAGATAAGCCTTCAGGGCATTGAGAGCAGCTTCCGATATCGGGACTATCCTTTGCTTGTCTCCTTTTCCTATGACACGGAGAAAAGCCTCCTCAAAGAAAATATCTGAAAATCGCAGCCCCGCAGCTTCACTCACACGAAGTCCGCAGGAATAGAGGACTTCCATTATAGCCCTGTCACGGAGGTCACCTTCAAGAGAGCCGTCTGCCGCTGAAATTATCCTGTCGATTTCCTCAACGCTCAGCACATCCGGAAGATAGCGCCCCATCTTTGGAGAATCTACCTTGTCGGCAGGATTGTCCTTAAGATAGCCTTCAAGCACAAGGAAACCGCAAAAAGACCTGATTGAACTTAGTCTTCGGGCCTGGGAGCGTTTTGTGATTTTTTCGCTTCCCTTTGCAAGGAAGTCTGTGATGGTGTCAGCTGTGATGCAACTCTTGAATACCTCATTTTGAGAGGCAGAACGGCTCACTCCGACGTTTTTAAGAAAAAATTCGATATCCGACAAATAGGAAGAGGCCGTGTTCTCCGACAGACCTCTTTCCATTTTCAGATAATATTTATATTGGTCGAGTATGTCCACTAAAGTGTAGAATACTTTTCTGAATACTCAAGACTCTGAGCGAGGAAACTCTCAGGATAGGTGATTTTATAGTCAACCACCTTGCCTCTTTTCACGACAGGCACGATTTCAGGATTTACAAAACCTCCGTAAGGTTTGAGGTTGAGAGACTTGTATCTTTCAATCACTTCTTTGTGGAGGTCGTAGTCAATCTTGATTGCATAATCCTCGACAAGGGCTGCACCTGCGGCAAAGTCGCCCTCACTCTTGATGCGCTGAACCTCGGCAAGAAGGTCTCCGAAAAGTCCCCTGAGGGCGTCGAAATCGTTGACCACAAAATAAGTCTTGCCATCTTTGATTTTCTTCTCAATTACATTTGCCGCGAGACCTTTCTCATAGCACCATTCTGCAATGAGTTTACGATTCTGCATGTGTGCCTCAGTGTTCTGGCGACCAAGTTCGATACGTGAGAACTGAACCATGATACCATTGCGGATATAGTTTTGATATTCTGCCTTGTAGGCCTCTGTATCAGGCATAATGCCTATTTCCACGAGTTTAGGGTCTGCCATATAGTAGAGGGCGAACAGGTCGGCGCGAGCCTCTTCGAGAGTCGATGAATACTGGCCCATTGCACCTGCAGGAGTACCCGGGAGAAGCTGGCCCGAACCGTGGCCGAGACACTCGTGAAGGTCTGTATGCACGTCACCTGCCGAAGAGTATTTCTTCGCGAGGGCAATTTCTTCCTCATCGAAAGCAAACTCGGAAAGCGTACTCTTAGGCGATTCAAGGGCAGCCTTGTCGTATGCGTGTGACACATTTGCGATTGTTACACTCTTGCTACCGAATTCCTTCCTGATCCAATCGGCGTTAGGAAGATTGATACCGATAGGAGGGGTCGGATAGGACTCTCCACCGAATGCAGTCACATTGATAACCTTTGCAGTCACGCCCTTGACCTCTTTCTTCTTGAAACGCTCATCGACAGGGGAATTGTCCTCAAACCATTGTGCATTTGCACAAATAATCTCAGTCCTCTCGCTTTCAGCAATGTCCTTATAGTTCACTACTGCTTCCCAACTTGCCTTGCGACCGAGAGGGTCGTCATAGTCCTCGATGAAGCCGTTCACAAAATCGCAACGACCCTGATTTTCCTCAACCCATTTGATGTTGTAGTCATCCCAAGTGCGAAGGTCGCCAGTATAATAATATTCGATAAGCACGCGGATATATTCCCTCTGGGCATCATTTTCAGCATATTCTGCGGCAAGTTTTAGTTCCTCAACCACTTTCTCGATGGCTGCAGAGTAGAGTCCGCCTATACGGTATTCTTTCTCTACAAGACGGCCGTTTTCCTTAACGAGGCGGCTGTTCAGACCGTATGAAATAGGATATGGATCGTTCGCATCTATCATATTTGCATAGAACTCCTCTGCCTCCTTTTGGGTAACTCCCTCGTAGAATGTGCCGAAACTGTTGGCAACGATGTCCTTCGAACTGTCGGTACATTTCCTCTGCGCCTCGAACTGAGGATCAAAAATCACTCTCTCAAGTTTGGCAAAGGTCTCGCCCTG
>JABUTT010000237.1 GCA_021443515.1 Bacteroidales bacterium | reverse complement strand
CTCCTGAAGAAGGGTGTGGCTGTGATAATCGACAACTATGAGTACTCAACCATCTACGAATACACTGAGTTGAACTCAATCAAACCTGAAATGATTGCCGAGGCAACGAAGAATGCCCGTCTTGCAGCTGAGAAATTCGCAGAAGACTCAGGCAGCAAGGTAGGAAAAATCATGAATGCGAGCCAGGGACAATTCTCTATCGAAAATCGTGATCCTTATACTCCATTCATCAAGAAAATCAGAGTGGTGACCTCAATGACCTACTCTATCGAGGACTAATCTACCATAGAAGACAAAAAAAATCTGCTAAGAATTTCTCTTAGCAGATTTTCTTTTTACTCGGCACCTGTCATTATCGGAATCTCGGTAGCCGGCAGAGCTTTTTCCACTGAAATAATCTGGTCAACAATGTAGTTGCTGTGACCCCTCCAAGGAAGTTTTCCAAAATACTCCTTGTAGTGGAGTTCCACCTGCTTGCCACCGCATCTCATAAGAGAGTCTGCGATTGCCTTGTTGGAAACAGAGAAGTTAAACTCGTTTGACTGCACGCCATTCGACTTTTCGTTAGAATGGAAACCTGTCTGAATCAAACGTCCTTCATAGGTTTTCCATATCACGCCCTTATAAACAACGTGATTCAACTGGCCGGCCTTTACGCCTTCGCCAAACACAAATCCGAACCTGAAATAGCAAAATATTCCAAGGCCGAGAACGAGGACTGCAACAATCCAAATAATAGCTTTTTTCATATTTCTAAAGTTTTCCGTTTTCGCGATAAAAATCTGCAAATGTAATAAGTTCTATACCCTTCTCCTTAATGTATTTGATAATCTCTGCAGAGGTGAATGCGTTTGTCACGTCCTGGCGGTCTGCACCCACATTTTCACCTTCGCGTGTGAACATTCCGCTCATCTCCGCATCGTCAAAGGCAGGATGTTCTATTGTCCAATAGGTCTTGCCCGGCTCCATTTTCTTTATGAGTTCAAGAAGACTTTCTGAGCGAGTCTTGCCATTTTGCGGCATCATCATACCGAGCATATACAGACCTATTGCTTCATCATCAGGGCCTCCCTGATAACGCAGACCGTACTCTTTCGACAATTTGGCCACGATGTCCTTGACTCCCGGAACGAAGGTGAACATCATGTGGTCTGAAAGATGGGTGATATTCTTCACATACTTCTTTGCAAGTTCAATCTGAGCCCTGAGTTCGGCCTCAACCTCCTCAAGATTGAGGGAAGAAGGTCCCTGCCAAGGAAGACTTGCTTTCAGGTAGCCGTCCTCGTCGCAAAGTGAAGGACATGAAGTCAGCGGACGCCATTTGTAGCCCTTCCACTCGCTCGTAATTGCAAGATGCACTCCCACATCAAGTTTCGGATGCTCGTTACAAAGTTTTGCAGCCTCAAGGAACCAAGGACCTACCGCAAGGATTTCGGTGTCGGTGCCTATGCCCTTTTCGTGGCAATACATAATGGCGGCATTCATCGAATGTGCCCCTCCCGTATCGTCCATACGAACAATCAGACGCTGTGCATTCATAGCTCCGACGGAAAGGATTGCAATTATGATTATGGATATTATCTTTTTCATTTTCAAAGTATTTCTGCAAAGATAAACAAAATTCTGTTCGGAACTATCGCAAAACAAATTTAATGGTTTTGAAATGATAAAAAAGGTCGGAGAGACTATCCCCGACCTTAATAAGAGTATATGAATCAAATTCTACTGAGCGAAAGTACCTGACCAGAGATCAATCTGCATTGCATTGGTTTTGCCTTCAGGGTCAATCTGCTTGCCCCACTTGAATGCTGCAACATAGATTTCGCCATCGGTGCTGCAACCGATACCTACACCACGACCATAGTAACCACTGCCAAGAACTACAGGGATACCCCAGTTCTTTGTATCCTTATTGAATGGGATGACAACGAGGTTACGATTGTCTGAGTCGTCAACAAGTGCTACGATAGGATTTCCATTGATGTCAAATGTAAAGTCAACATAAGACTCAGCCACATTAAAGGTATAGCCAGGAATTGTGTTGAATGCAGGAACGAGGGTGTTGCCTTCAATCTTGTAGATTGTTGCAGTCCAAGGGCCTTTTACATTGTCTGTAAGAAGAGCATAGACAGTGCCTTTAGCATCTGCATGGAGGGCAATGTTTACTGTTCCGATATCACTTCCGCCAAGACCAAAGTTATCTACTACTGTAGTCCATCCCTTGTTCTGGAACTTGTAGATATCAAAAGTCTTTTCATTCTGATTAGGAGCAAGAACGTAAGTTGCATCTGAAGTTGCAGTTACCTGAGGAGAATAGCAGTAAGTCTTTGTTCTTCCTGATACTTTCTTGTTAGAAGCCCAATCTGAACCATCCCAGTAGCAAACACCGAGGTCTCTCTTTGCAAGTTCGCCAACAGCAGCGTTTGAACAGAATGCTACGAAAGGATAACCGGCATGGTCAATTTCAAAGCTTGACTTATATAAGCCTCTGATACCTGTTTCCTGAGCAGCAAAGTTCTTTGAACCAAGAACTGACCAAGCATTATTCTCAAATTTTTGAACAGAGTATGTACGAGTAGTTGTTCCTGTTACCTTATTATAATCGTTATAGAAGATGTAAGGAACGTCTTTGCTGTCAACTGCAAGGTAAACAGATGAAGACTTGATACCTGTAATATTCTCAGGACCAACCTGCTTGAGAGATACCCTGTCGTACTTGACAACGCCTACAACATCTGCAATAATAGTTTCATCTACAAGCTGGTCCTTCAAGTATGCGATGTATGGATATTTCTCACCCATTGCAAAGTCAAACCAGTTGCCATATTCTATACCCTTAATCTTTGCAACATCGAGCCAACCGTAAGTAAGAGGCTGACAGAAACTGAGAACGTATGAAGCAGAAAGGCCCGTAGCAAGGTCCTTGACAACGATGTCTACAGGGAATGTAGAATCGACTACTATAGTGCTGTCCTTGCCAACCTTCTGACCATTAACGGTGATTTCATCATTGACTGTGGCGGCAATTTTCGCAGTAAGATTCTTTCCGATGGCAGAGCCCGGAACTTCGATTGCGAACTTGCTTACGATTTCAGCGGCAACAACGTCTTCATCAAGGATGTCTTTGTTGTCTGCAGCACGGAATGCGAGGTAGGTAAGAGCGGCTTCCTCATCGTATGCGATTGTGTTGTAGCCGTATTTTGTCTCTACCACGCTCTTTTCGTCCTTAACAACAATTCTGAGAACTTTCTGCTTGCCTTGAGCAATCAAAGAATCTACGAGATGAGGTTTAATCTCAAACTTGTCTGTCTTCACAGCAGCGCCGTCAATGTAAAGAGTGTCATCCTTTGAAAGTTTGAAAGAAGCAACATATACGCTGTCCCAAAGTGAATCAGGAAGAGCAAATAAGAGGGAATCAGCAGTAATGATAGCGCTGTAATCCTTCTCGAGGAATGAGTTGTCGGCCTTTCTGAGAACTATGCTCTCGAAGCAAGCCTTTCCATCCGGTTGTTTTTCTGGATCAATCGGAGTCTTCTGACAAGATGCCACGGCAGCAATTACCATAGTGGCAATGATGAAATAGATTTTCTTCATAGTGATTTATTTTTTGGTGAATATAAATTGACTTCTTTTTTTGTTTGGTCCCGGATAGCCGAGGACTGTGTTGGGAATGCTGCAACCGCTAAGACGCACCGTAAGGGTATTGTCTTTGTCCGGGTCAAATGCCGCGTTTCGGAACCATACAACTCTTATAGGTTTGTGGTATTCTCCGACCTGGAAGATGAGAGGACTCGCCGTAGTTGGCTGAACCTTGAAATCCACGCCCTCTTTAAGTCCGTCGCCTACTATAAGTTCGTACTCCACGTTTACCTCCTCCTTGAACCAGTTATTGCTCGCGCAAAGATAAACATCGAGTTCCACGACAAGGTTGTTTGCATCCTTATCCACTATCATTGAGGTTGAAGTGCCTGCTTCATCAGCAATAGCCACGAAAGGTGTATCGAACTTGACCGTCAGGCGATCATCGCACCCACAAAGCGCAAGAACCGCGACAAACAATGCTATTATTTTATTTCTCATCATAATCATTCCTCCTAATAGCCTTCGTTCTGTATCATAGCCTCATTAGCGCGCATTTCCATTTCCTCGATAGGAAGAATTGAGCGATAATCAGGATATTTCACCTCTTTGACAGTTGAATTTGTAGTATTGAAACGAGTCATAACCTTGTTCCTGCGAAGGAAGTCGAAATGGTTGTGACCTTCGTAGCAGAGTTCGCGAAGACGCTCTTTTTCAATTATCTTTTCCATATCCTCCTGACTGTTCCAAGTGAGGGTTATGGCTGATTCATCCACTCCCCTTGCCCTTGCCTGAAGTTTCTTTATGTCCTCAGCCGCACCTGCGAGATTGTGGTCTTTCCCGCAAGTAAGCGCCTCAGCGTGAATGAGATACATCTCTGAAGCACGAAGAACGAACATATAAGGATGTTTGTCGTCAGGGTCTGCAATGCTCTTTAGAGGGAGGTGTTTACAAACTGCAGGGAAGGATTTTCCCTTGAATTCCTCTGCCTCGCAATCCTCGGCGATGTAGGTCAGGAGTTCCTTGCGGACATCGTCAGGGTCATATATGCTTGCCATTGAAGGGTCGGGATAGTAGTCGTGCGAGCGGGTAGGGTCGAAGTTGCCGAGCATAGCAGTGGTGTTGCCGAAAAGGTCGAGACGGAAAATGGACTCTGCTCCGAGATTTTTCCTCGGATTGCGGAACATTGCCACATAATTGCTCCTTGGAGAGAGAGGGACCTTGTCCATAACGATTTTCGCATACTTTTCAGCATTCTCCCAATCGCCCATATAGAGATATACCCTTGCAAGAAGAGCCTCGCAGGCGATGCCGGAAATATGGGTGCAATCGTTCACCTTGTCTTCGTTGCCAAAGTATTCGAGAGCCTTGTGAAGGTCGGAAAGTACGAGAGAATAGACTTCTGACACCTTTGCACGAGGCACTACATCGTCAAAACCAAGTCTGCGTGGGACCACAGGGACACCGATGTGGGATGCGTCAGGAGTGTAGTTGTAAGGCTGCGCATAGCAGTTGCATAGTTGGAAATGAGCAAGGGCGCGGGCAAAATAGCCGTAACCGAGAGCAAGGGTACATTGAGCCTTTTCAGAGTCTTTGGAAGTCTCGTTGCGGAACTTGTCGGCATAGTAAATGAGGGTGTTTGCCGAAGTTATGATTGTATATCCGTTCTTGAATATGGTTCTCGGATAGGTGGCAGTGTGCTCCGGACGCAAAGCATAGTTGAAGGCAAGTTTTTCGCCATCGTCGGCATCCACAGTATTTATGTTGAGAGTTATGCCCGCCGTTTCAGCGTATGTCACGAGATTGCCCGATGAACCGCCATAGAAGGTAAGTATGTCCTTGTGAAGGCCTTCTCCGGCAGCGGTTACGCCTCCTATCTCAGAGAAGAAGGAGTCGATGGTTGCCTTGCCGATTTTCTCGACATTCAGGAACTTTCCGCAAGAGGCAGCAGATACAACTGCAAGTATGATGTAGATTATCTTTTTCATTTGTCCTATGGTCTTAGAAAGTTACTGCAAGTTTGATTGAACCGCCCCTACGCATACCCATATTGTATTTCATAGTGGTATAGCTGTTCTTGTTGGCCCTCTGTCCCGGAGTCCAGAGATAGAGGTTGTCGCCGATGAGAGAGATGTTCGCAGAACGCATCCTGAGCACCTTTGTAACCTTTGACGGCAGGTTGTAGCCGAGGGAAACGCTTCGGAGCTGGATGTAGGTTGCGCTCACAAGACATCTTGTGGAGTTGTAGTAGGACATTGTGCCGTGGTCGTAAACGAATTTCGGGTTTTCGCACACATCGCCCGGCTTCTTCCAATAGACCAGTTCCTCGACCGTGGCATTTTCGTCTATGATGTTCTGGCCGTCGTCCTGGAAGTTGAGAGTGTAGTCCCAGCCGCCAAAACTGTAGTCCATCATAATGCGGAGGTCGAAATCGTAGATCTTGAAGGCATTTGTGAAACCTCCGGCAAGTTCTGGCTGCTTGGTGTATTGAGGCAAGAGAACACGGTCACTATAATTAAAGGTATAGGTGAGGTCTCCGTTATAGTCATACCACATAGGAGCGCCGGTCACAGGATCAACACCAGCCCAGCGCACGAGCCACCAGGCATCCTTGCTTGCTCCCTCCACCCATATAGAGTCAAAGAAACCTGTGTAGGTGTCCTTGTAGAGTTTGGTAATCATATTACGGTTACGGGCACCGTTGATAGACAGATCCCAGTTGAAGTTAGGTCTTTTGATGATGTCCGCATCGAGAGTGAACTCGATACCGTTGTTGGTAATCTCACCCACATTTCTCATCACCGAAGCATCGGTAATCACGGATGAAACCCTGCCGCTGTAAAGCACATTCTCGGTGCGGCGGTGGTAGTATTCAAAGGCTATATTGATGCGGTTGATGAAACCGAGATTTATTCCGACATTGGTTATCCAGGTTGTCTCCCAACTGAGTCCGGGGTTGGCAGGAGAAGACTGGGACGCACCCGCATGGCCGCCATAGTAACTGCCTGAAGAAATGCTGTAAGAACCGTATGAAGAAGATGTGTCGATACGGGAGTTACCATTGTTACCGAAAGAAGCCTTGAAAGAAAGTTGGTGCATCCAAGGAACCTTGAAGAATTTTTCCCTGTGGAGAGAATAACTGCCGCTCACAGACCAGAAGTTAGACCATCTCGAGAACTCGCTGAATGCAGAGTTTCCCTGACGACGCCAACTGCCTGCAAGAGTGTATTTCTTGTCGAAGGTCAGACTTGCATGGGCCATATAGGAAAGCGACTTTGTGCGGTCATAGTTTGAAGAACCCTTTGGAGTGGATGAATCCGCGTAGGCAATTTCCTTGATATGGTCATTCACGAAGCCGTTACCTGTCGCATTGAGGTTGTAGTGGTTCTTGTCGGTCCATTCGACACCCGCCATCGCAGAAAGAGAAAGGCGGTTGAAGAAGGTCCTGTTGTAGTTCGCCCTGAGAATCTGGCTGAACACAGTCGAGAACACGCCTGAACGACGAGAATAACCATTCAATCCCGATTCGGACATACCGCTCAGAGTCTTTGAAGAACTATAGGTTGCCTCGTAAATATTGATTGTACTGAAACCTGTCTGCGAAACCAGATTAAGACCTTTTACAGGAGTGAAGGTAACCGTCGCATCGGCATTCACACCTATATTGTTCTGATAGTTGTCGTTATATTCCCTCTCGGGTATTTTGTTATAGACGAACTTGCGGGTCTGCTCCTTGTATTCGGTGTCGGAGGTACTGTAGTAGTTGTAAAGCCTGAGCGAGCCGTCCGCATTATAAGGAGAGAAAATAGGTATTACCTCAAGATAGGAATTGCTCACCGAGAAGAGGTCATCGTGATTGTAGGTGGCTGAAATGTTGAATTCTGCCTTTGCCCAATGGGTAAATTTGAGAGTGACACGGTCGCGAAGAGAGTACCTCTGCTGCTTCACGCCCTTGACCGGAGTCGTTGCGAAATAAACTCCGAGTGAGAAGAAGTTGTCGAGTTTCTTCGTACCCGTAGATGCAGAGAAGTTGATTTCAGTGTTCTGGCCTATGCCGAAATACTCCTTGAACCAATCAGTAGAAGTGGTGGAGTAGCTGTTGTGCTCATTGTCGCGATAAGGGAAGGCATCCATAGGACGGCCAGAATTTGCCCAACCGAGTTTTGCAAGATCCCACCACTGCTCGGTAGTCACGAACTTGCGTGTTGTCTCTCGGGCAATTCCTGTAACACCGTACTTGACTGAGATATTGTAGGAAGTCCTGCCTTCGGAAGCCTGCTTTGTGGTAACGAGAATGACGCCGTTCGCTCCGTCCGCACCATAAAGAGCCGTAGTAGAAGCATCCTTGAGGACGGTCATGGACTCAATGTCATCAGGGTTCATATAGGAAAGCGGGCTCACGGTGTAACTTGTACCCGTGACCGTATTGGTCCTGTTGCCTGTATATACGGGTACGCCGTCTATCACCCACAAAGGTTCGCAGGATGCGCTAAGAGAGCCGTCTCCACGAATACGGATTTTAATCTTCGGTGAACCTGTCGAGTCATCTTCTATGACATTAAGACCCGGAACCTGACCTACTAGAAGGTCGTCAATACGGGCAGATGGTTTTAGACGTAAATCTTCGCTTCTCACCTCGAATGCGGAACCTGTGAGGTTTTCCTTGTTCTGGATGACACCATAACCGGCATTGATGATTGCTGCATCCAGTTCCATATCGGACTTGAGCACCACCTCGATATTGTTTTCTTTCGGGTCAACAAT
This sequence comes from Bacteroidales bacterium, assembly GCA_021443515.1. GTDB lineage: Bacteria > Bacteroidota > Bacteroidia > Bacteroidales > UBA932 > Cryptobacteroides. The sequence goes on along the minus strand of JABUTT010000237.1, from coordinate 8,054 downwards.
AACGACCTTGGTCTCCATTCCAATATAGGAGAAAGTGATCGACACCTTCTTTCCTGCAGGAATGTTCATACTGAAACAACCGTCCTTGTCGGCAACCGCACCATTCTTTGTACCTGTCTGGATAATGCCCGCGCCGGTAAGAGGAACCTTGTCCTCATCTATGACAACACCTGTCAATATCCTTGTCTGCGCGTAGGCAAACGAAGACAGAAACAGCAAGCAAATTAACAAAATTACCCCTTTGGGGGTAGCTTTAGAGAAAAAGATTTGCATCTACTAACCAAATAATACCACTGCAAATCTAAAAAATTTTCAATAAAATATCAAGATTCCTACCTTTATATTTTGGAAGGTGCTTGAAATTATTCCTGAGAGAAGAACTTGAAATGGAAGATGATAAGGTAGAAAGCACCTACGCAGACGCAACTGTCTGCAAAATTGAATACAGGGTCAAAGAAGGTGAAACGCTGTCCTCCCCAGATTGGCAGCCACGAAGGGAGAACTATGTCGATGAGCGGAAAATAAAACATATCGACCACCTTTCCAAACATCAGCGGAGCATAGTCCCAGATGATGCCGTAGAAGAGACAGTCAATGACATTGCCTATGGCGCCTGCAAGAATGAGAGTAAGGCCTACAAACACCCCGGTAGGCACTTTTTGCTCTCTTTTCATCAGAATGGACATCCACCAGAGAATGAGTCCGACAAGTATTATTCTAAAAAATGTTAGAAGGAACTTTCCAACCTTGCCACCGAATGCCATACCGAAAGCCATGCCCTCATTTTCGATGAAGAGCAGTTTGAACCAGTCGCCTATGACAGGGATGCACTGGCCAAGGGACATATTCGTCTTAACCAGCACCTTTATTATTTGATCGATTATGATTAACGCCACACAAAGGATGGCGAGAATCAGGGAAAGTTTCTTCTGGGCCTTGTTCATAGGCTATTTGTTGAGCATATTCTTGGCCTCAACAGTGAGTGTTGCGTGAGGAACGAGGCGGAGACGCTCTTTTGGAATGAGTTTTCCGGTCACACGGCAAATTCCGTAAGTCTTGTTCTCGATGCGCACGAGTGCAGCCTCAAGATTCTGGATGAACTTGAACTGACGCTGTGCAAGCTGACCTGCTTCCTCTCTTGAAAGGCTGATAGCGCCCTCCTCAAGGTTTTTGAAAGAAGGAGCGGTGTCGTCAATACCATTGTTCTCGGAATTGCGGACATAGTTGCGCAGGGTGTTGTACTCTGCCTTCGCTGCCTCGAGTTTCTCGATAATGATAGCCTTAAATTCCTGCAGTTCCTCGTCTGAGTATCTCAATACAGGTTTCTGGGTGTTTTCTTCCATATCTTAAATCTTTGAAATTGATATTGTTATTGTCTTTTCTCCCCATTCCACTTCGGCTCCCTGAACCTCAGTTGCGCTTTCGAGACTCTGGCAAAGTGTCTGGGACATAATATACTGCTTGTAAAGAGCAAGAGATGCATCGATTTCATCCTTGAATTCCACCGTTCCAACAACGACTTTGACCTTGTCGGTAACCTCGAAGCCGCTTTCCTTGCGGAGGTTCTGGATACGGTTGATGAGTTCGCGGGCAACTCCCTCGCTTATGAGTTCTGGTGTGAGGTTTATCTCGAGAGCCACGGTTATCTGACCTTCGCTGCCAACGAGCCATCCCGGCATATCTTCGGAAGAAATGAAGTAGTCCTCAGGAGTGAGGTTTACATCCACACCCGCAACAGAAAGCGTATAGTTTCCGGCAGCCTCGATAGCGGCGATTTCAGCCTGGTCCATAGAAGCGAAGTAACCTGCAATAGCCTTCATCTGAGCTCCGTAAGCCTTTCCGAGAGTCTTGAAGTTAGGCTTGATTTTCTTTGTGATGAGGCCTGTGGTATCCTTGATAAATTCTATTTCCTTGACATTCACCTCATTGAGAATCAAACTCTTGACTGCTTCTATCTGCACGCGAAGATTGTCGTTGAGCACCGGAATTATCATCTTTGAGAGCGGCTGGCGAACCTTGATATTCACCTTGCGGCGAAGGGCAAGCACCATCGAGCAAACTCTTTGGGCAGTCTCCATCTTCTCCTCAAGAACGCTGTCAACAAGACTTTCGTCTGCCTCAGGCATAAGGCAGAAATGAACAGATTCAGCCTCTGGAACAAGGTTGCAATAGATGTTGTCGCTGATGAACGGCGCGATAGGAGCCGAAAGCAGACTCACGTTCTTAAGCACGCTGAAGAGAGTCTGGTAGGCAGAAAGTTTGTCATCTGTCATCTCCCCTGCCCAAAAACGCTTGCGGCAAAGGCGCACATACCAGTTTGAAACCTGATCGCAAACGAAGTTCTGGATGAGACGACCGGCATCGGTAACATCGTAGTCCTCGTAGCAGGCACGCACATTTTTAATGAGAGTATTGAGTTCGGAGAGTATCCACCTGTCGATTTCCGGACGATTCTTCACTGCGGCAACATTAGGGTCGAAGCCGTCAATGTTGGCATAGAGAGCGAAGAACGAGTAAGTGTTGTAGAGGGTTCCAAAGAACTTGCGGCGTACCTCATCAACTCCGTTTTCATCATATTTGAGGTTGTCCCAAGGCTGTGAATTGGTGAGCATGTACCAGCGCACAGCGTCAGGACCGTACTTGTCTATCTGACCGAACGGATCAACTGCATTTCCGAGACGCTTCGACATCTTGTTGCCGAACTTGTCAAGCACGAGACCATTGGATATGACGCTCTTGAAAGCAGGTGTTCCGCTTATCATCGTATGGATTGCGTGAAGAGTGTAGAACCAGCCACGAGTCTGGTCAACGCCCTCTGCGATAAAGTCAGCAGTTGTTCCAAAATTCTCGCTTGCGAGGTTGCGGAGACCCTCCTGCGCGTATGGCATTGCACCCGAGTCGAACCAGACATCGATAAGGTCCTTCTCACGGAAGAGTTTTTCGCCATTGTCTGCCACGAGAACGATATAATCGACATACGGACGGTGGAGGTCAATTTTTTCATAATTTTCTTTCGACCAATCCTCGGGGACGAAGCCCTTGTCGGCAAATGGATTGCTCTTCATCACACCCGCTGCAACTGCCTTGTCGATTTCTGCATAGAGCTCCTTGAGCGAGCCTATGCACTTGCGAATCTTTCCGTCTTCGCTTGACCAGATAGGAAGCGGAGTACCCCAATAACGGCTGCGGCTGAGATTCCAGTCCTGAATACTCTCGAGCCATTTTCCGAAACGACCCGTACCAGTGCTTTCAGGTTTCCAATCGATTTTGTCATTGAGAGCCATCATCTGCTCTCGAACAGCAGTAGCCTTGATGAACCATGAATCGAGAGGGTAGTAAAGCACCGGCTTGTCTGTCCTCCAGCAATGAGGATAGGTGTGGACGTGTTTTTCTATCTTGAATGCCTTGCCTTCAGCCTTGAGCATAAGACAAATGTCTATATCGAGAGTCGGAGCGTCCTCAGCAAGAGTTGCATCGTATGCGTTCTTCACATAACGACCTGCAAATGGAGTATAAGTGTCTGAAACATTTGCCTTCACATAGTCCACATCGAGGTCTTCCAAGCGGTAGAAGCGTCCCTGACGGTCAACCTGTGCCTGAGATTCGCCATTGCGATCGATAACTCTGAGGGCAGGAACACCCGCAAGAGAAGCCACCTTTGCATCGTCTGCACCGAAGGTAGGAGCAATGTGAACGATACCCGTACCGTCCTCTGTGGTAACATAGTCGCCCGGAATAACCCTAAACGCGCCCTCACCCGGATTGAACCAAGGGATTAGTTGCTCGTATGCGAGGCCCACAAGCTCAGAGCCTTTGAAAGTGCCGTCAAGAACCTTGAAAGGAACGAGTTTGTCGCCCGCCTTGTAGTCTTCAAATGCCACTTCAGCAGCCTTTGCGTTGAAATATGAACCCACAAGGGCGCTTGCCATCACATAAACCGCTTTCTTTCCATTATAAGGATTGAACGAAAGCACGCGCACATAGTCGATATTCGGGCCCACGCAAAGAGCGGTGTTTGAAGGCAGAGTCCAAGGAGTGGTGGTCCATGCAAGGAAATAATATTCGCTCTCGCCATCAACTGCAAGAACGCCCGGAGACTTAATCTTGAACTGGGCGGTGCAGGTTGTGTCCTTTACGTCACGATAGCAACCCGGCTGGTTGAGCTCGTGGGAACTCAGGCCTGTGCCCGCAGCAGGCGAATATGGCTGTATGGTGTAGCCTTTGTAGAGAAGGCCCTTGTCGTAAATTTTCTTAAGGAGAAACCAAAGAGTCTCGATGTAACGATTGTCGTAAGTGATATAAGGGTCGTTCATATCAACCCAATAGCCGATTCTCTCGGTAAGATTCACCCATTCCTTCGTGTATTTCATCACCTCACGGCGGCAGGCTGCATTGTACTCGTCAACGGAAATTTTGCTTCCAATGTCCTCCTTTGTGATACCGAGCATTTTTTCAACGCCAAGTTCCACAGGAAGTCCGTGTGTGTCCCAGCCTGCACGACGATGAACCTCAAATCCCGTCATCGTCTTGTAGCGACAAATCGAGTCCTTGATGCTTCGGGCCATCACATGGTGGATTCCGGGCATTCCGTTAGCCGATGGAGGTCCTTCGAAGAACACGAATTTAGCCGCTCCCTCACGGATTTTCATCGATTTCTCGAATGCACCGACTTTCTTCCATTTCTCCAGTACCTCAGCGGAAAGGAGAGTTAAATCAAGACCTTTATATTCTTTGAATTTCATTTGAAATGACTAATTTTGCAACCAAATTTTACGTAAATGCAAATATACAAAATTATATGGACATTATTGATATAGTTATACTTGTTCTGCTGATTCCGGGCCTCATTATCGGTCTGTGGAAGGGCTTTATCGAGCAGGCGATGGGCCTTATAGGCTTGGCATTGGGCATTTTTCTCTCATCCCGCTTCACAGAATTTGTCAGCGCATATCTCATAAAGATAATGCCATCCCTCGAGGGCAAGGGCGTAAAGGTGGTGGCTTTCATCGTAATTCTCATAGCGGTGATGCTTGTTATGGCGCTCATAGGCAAACTCATCAAGAAAGTTCTTCACATCAGTCTTCTCGGATGGCTTGACAGGTTGCTCGGAGGTCTTTTCGGACTGATGAAATACATCCTTGTTTTCGCCCTCATTATAAGTCTGTTCAACAGCATCAACGGAACTATGGAGTTCGTGAATAGAAGCTCTCTCGAGGCAAGCAAGATGTGGGTTCTGCTCGAAAACATTTCCAACATCATACTGCCTTATTTGAAAGGGGTTATCGGATTCTAAAAATCACCGGACATAAAAAAAAGAAGCGGCGGCCTTGTTCGGTCGCCGTTCCTTTTAATTGACAGTATAAATTTTTGAGAAGGCTCTTGTACCTATTGCGTCCTTAACTTCTATGAAGTAGCAGACTTCTCCTTCAGAAACAACAACTGAGGATATTTTCCCCTGGTAAGAAGTGCCCGAAACAAGTTTCATGGGCTCTACCGTGCGTTTCTTCGTAGTCCAAAGCGAAGGCTTTTCGAGTTCATCCACCGTGAGATCGCCTTTAAGGCAATACACAAGTTGGACTTCCGTTATTTCCTCCGTCCCCTTGACATTGGCCGAAACCAATATCTCAGAGGATGACATCTTCTCCGTCACGACTTCAGATATACTGATGCCGTCGCCGGGGCGAGGACCTAAGATACAAGAGGTGGTTTGGAATAGGCTGATTAGTACTACTGCTGCAAGGGCAATATACCTTCTCATACTATTTATTGAAATACTCTTTTGCCTTAGACTCTTCTACGAGTTCTTCATTGAATACGTATGCACCAGTCTTTGGAGACCTGTCCATACGGATGCACTTTACATATTTCTGTGCATTACGCTGACCAGCGTAGGTTGCAACCGCTTTTTTTGCCATAATTCAAAAATTTATTTGATTTCACGATGAACTGTGACTTTCTTAAGGTAAGGGTTGTATTTCTTACGCTCGAGACGGTCAGGAGTGTTTTTCTTATTCTTAGTTGTGATGTAGCGTGAGATGCCAGGTACGCCGGATGCCTTCTGCTCGGTGCACTCAAGAATTACCTGCACTCTGTTGCCTTTAACTTTCTTTGCCATAATTCAATAGTTTAAACGAGTCCAACATAACCTTTGTCCTGAGATGCCTTAATTGTAGCATCGAGGCCATTCTTTGCAATTGTACGGATGCCCTTTGCGGACACTTTGAGGGTAACATACCTCTGTTCGCTCTCAGACCAGAATTTCTTGGTCTTGAGGTTGATAGCGAAAATACGCTTTGTGCGTCTGTTAGAATGGGAAACATTGTTTCCGACCATTCTTTTTCTACCTGTTACTTGACAAACTTTAGACATAATATTTAATTTTTATTTGTTTCTTACACTTTTTGGAAAGATCTTGAAGAATCTATTCCATCTGATGTTGTTAGGGAAGCGTCTGTCTGAATCTGTGGAGAGCCAGACGATTGCCGGAGTTCCTACGATGTGGTCTTCGGGAACAAAGCCCCAGTACCTTGAATCGAGGGAGTTGTGCCGGTTGTCTCCCATCATAAAGTAATAATCCTGTGCAAAAGTATATTCTGAAGCCTTTTCACCATTGATAAATATCTCATCTCCGACGACTTTCAACTCATTTCCCTCATAGGAAGTTATCACTCTCTCATAAAGAGGAAGGTTTTCCTTGGAGAGGGCCACCGTGGCGCCTTTGGCAGGTATCCATAGTGGACCATAGTTGTCTCTCGTGCCTGCAGTGCCGTCAAACGGAAACAGCAGCAAAGAGTCGAGGGCCGATGGCTGAAGGTCGATGTTGCGACTTATCGAGACAACTCCCGAATTTTCGCTTACCTGAGCAGCGCCCTTCTTCGTGAGAGTGAGATCTGGATAACCCGGAAGAACAGAATTATATCCAACTTCGCTGAGATTTACTCTCAGGTCCTTGTCTAAGAACTGCGTGCTCAACCTTGCTCCGTTAGTCACCACCTTGTAGCCGAATTGCATTCCTTCGTACTCCTTTTCCTTTACGCCGTTTATGTATACATATCCGTCAATCACTTGAAGGGTGTCTCCCGCTGTGGCAACGCACCTTTTCACATAGTGGTCTTTCTTGTCCATCGGATGAACGATGAGAGGACCGTATGCGCGGATGACCTTTTCTTTTCCGTATATCCTGCAAGCCTGGTAATAATCCTGGGCAGGAGCCTTGGTGAGAACGGTGTCTCCGTTAGGGAAGCCGAAAACCACATAGTCTCCTTTTTCCACCTCGCGGAAACCTTTCAGGCGACGGTATGGACGATGGATGAGGGTCGTATAGGACTTTTTTCCGCTCGCGCCAAGCACGTTGTGTGTAAAAGGCACTGTGAGAGGAGTCTGGGGGACTCTTGGGCCGTAAGAAAGTTTGCTCACGAAGAGATGGTCTCCGGTGAAGAGAGAACTTTCCATCGATGATGAAGGAATCTTGAAGGACTGGAAAAAGAACATGCTCAAAAAGGTAACCACAATTACAGCGAAGATGAGAGCGTCAAGCCACTCAAGCAGAGCGTTTGGCTTTTCTCCTTCCTTGTACTCCTTCTTCCAGAACTCCCACTTCACTTTCTTTGTGATGAAGGCGTCGAAGAGGACAGCGATACCTATCAGGAACCAGTAATTTCCGAGCCATACAACCCAACCGGTGTAAAGTAAAGTCCAGAAAGCGAACTTAACCCATCGATTTGAGAAGAATTCCTTCAGGCTCATATTTCAAAGAACTATTTCTGTACAGATTTGATTATTGCTTCGAAAGCAGTAGGGTTGTTCATCGCGAGGTCAGCAAGCACCTTACGGTTGAGGCCGATGTTTTTCTTTGCGATGGCGCCCATGAGTTGAGAGTAAGTCAAGCCATACTGACGAGCAGCAGCGTTGATTCTCTGAATCCAAAGAGCACGGAATGTGCGCTTCTTGTTTTTGCGATCACGGTAAGCATAGGTAAGACCTTTTTCGTAGGTGTTCTTTGCTACCGTCCAAACGTTTCTTCTTGAAAGGAAGTTACCGCGGGTCCTCTTGAG
>JABUTT010000138.1 GCA_021443515.1 Bacteroidales bacterium | reverse complement strand
AACGTCCGAGGTTAAGGACACAGCACCTCTGCAGGGCATTCTATGGCACATCGCAACATGACCTCGGACAAAAAACGACCAAAATCGTCCGAGGTTACGACCGAACCAGCACTACAGACCCTTCTATGGCGCAACCTCGATGAAGGCGTCTTTAAGACCACACCTCGTTGCAGGGGGAAATTCTACGATTCTGTAGAGCGGAGGGAGGCGAGAACCTTGTCGGCTTTGGCGTAGCCGTCGGCAGGGGCCTTCCACATAAGGGCAAGGATGAGGGTTCCAAGAACTCCGAAGATGATTGCAACGGTAAATACAGCGTTCCAGCCAAGTTCAGGTTTGTCGGCAAGATAACCGAAGCCGATACCCGATATGATGGTGGCGGCATAGCAGAAGATGCCGACGAGTCCGTTTGCAGATGCGGAAGCCTTCTTTGTGGCATATTGTGATGCACTCACACCGAGAAGAGCCTGAGGTCCGTAGATGAAGAAACTTGAAAGCACGATGAAAAGTGCATTGATAATCCAAGGAGCGGAAGCTGGAGTCATCCAGAAGCAGAAGAAACTTGCAGTAGCGCCTATCATACAGAAGATACTTGTGCGCACTGAACGATTCTTGAGATATTTGTCGGTCACCCAACCAGCAACCAAGGTGCCTATTACACCACCTATGATTTCGGAAGATGCAACTATGTTTGCAGAGCGGGAGATGTCGAAGCCCTTATATTGGGTAAGGAAGGATGTACCCCACTCAAGTATAGTAAACCTGATTACATAGACGCAAAAGTCCGCAAGGGATATAATCCAGATGTATTTGTTTTTGAACACCATCTCCCTGACGAATGCCTTGAATTGCTTTGCTGAAAGTCCCTCGGAAGCACCAGCCTCAACTTCCGAAGCCACAACATTCGCTCCCGCCGCCTCTGCATCGATTTCCTCGATTTCAGGAAGGCCTACGGATGAAGGAGTGTCTCTAAGCGCGGCAAAGAGGGCTATTGCACCTACGAATGAAATGGCAGCCGGAACAGCAAAGCAGAGTTGCCAGTTGCTGTAGCCGAACTTTGAAAGAAGCCATCCGCAAAGAGCAACCACCACGCCCGCGCCTATCGAGTGCGAAGAATTCCATATAGACTGCTTGGTGGCAAGTTCTGAAGGGCGGAACCAGTGGGCCATGAGCGAAGCGCAAGGAGGATAACCCATACCGTGTACATAGCCGTTGAGTACCCATAGTGAACCGATGATATAGACGAGAGCCATTGTGGCCTTGCCCTCAGAGTCGAGAACATCGATGAAGCCGTCTATCTTAGGACTGAAACAGATGGCAAAGTTGATTATACTTGAAAGCACAAGCCCCATCGACATCATAAGACGCTTGTTGTAGCGGTCTGCAAGAAAGCCGTTTATGAATCTCGAAACTCCATATATTACTCCGTTGAGCGAAAGGAAGATACCGAGTTGGACCTTCGTGATGCCGAGAGTCGCCTCCATTGCGGGGATTGCTGCACTGAAATTCTTCCTCAGGAAGTAATAGAAAACATAGCCGAGAATGAGTGCAACAAGTGTACGCCACTGCCAATAATTGTACTTTTTAAGTGTAACCTTATCCATCTGTGTAAAGTTTTAGGTGCCGCTCACAAAAAGAACGGCACCATATTATGATAATTGTTCAAATGTAAAATCTTCCCAAGGAAGTTCGGCATCCTTGCCTTTGTCGAGCACAGCTGCAGCGTGACAAAGCAGAGGAAAATTGCTCAAATCCACTTGTCCGAGAGCCGCCTTGCGTTCCATAGCCGCATAAACCCTGCGGGCAACGACGAGACTCTCAAGAGTCACTCCCGAAAGTATGTCGAGAGCCTCCTTGTAAGTTTTTCCCTCGCCGAGCAATATGCCTATCTTACGGGTGCGACCGCCATAAATTGTGACATAGAGGTCGCCTATACCGATGTTTTCGCAGTCAAAACTTGCTCCCTGAATCTGAAGAAGGTAGCGCATCTCTTTCACCGCCTGATAGAAAGCACCTGCCTGCGAATTATAGTGAAGACCTGCCTCCTGACCATTGTGACGATTCACAAGGCCTATTGTCATAGCCACCGCAAGGGCATAGCCGTTCTTGAGGGCAACAGCACTCTCCAGACCGATTACATCGTTGGTGAGGGAAATATGGTAATAGTCGGTGGCCATAGCCTCTTTCATCATCCTCAGGACTGCATTGTCCTTTCCGCAGAATGCCACTTCAGTCTGATCGTGATAAACCAGTTCGTATGAGGTGCAAGGGCCGCCGATGGCACAGACCTGTCTCACAATGCCTTTTGCCTCAAGAGCCCTCTCCCAATAATCGACGTATGAGATGAGGCTTCCATCCTCAAGATTTACAAGACCTTTGGTTACCGACAGGACAGGAATGGCAGGGTCAAGATAGGTAAGCACAGACTCAAGGAACCAATCGACTCCAAAAGAAGACACACCTCCTATCACAAAATCCACTCCCTGCACGGCCTCTTTCCACTCTTCAAAGTAGAAATACTGCACGCCCACAGGGAAAGGAATGTCAAATTTGGGATGCTTCCCGGATTTTTTGCACTCGTCAATAATCTCCTTATCCAAAGGGGTGCCGACGAGCCTGACCTCATTGCCATTCTCAAAAGAGGGAAAAGCGAGTGCCGAGCCCATCATTCCTGAGCCTATAATCGCTATTTTCTTCATAAACTACCTTGAAAAATATGGTCCGGATATAACCTTCACATTACTCTTTCTGTCGGAGTCGGTCAAGACATAAACATAGTACTTGGAACCTCCTTCGCAAACACGGACAACCACGTGACCATTGTCTCCCTTAGTCCTTGAAGCATAGTCCTTGTAGGCTTGCTGGTCTGCACAAGCATTTGTTATAAATACGTCAGCATTAGGAAGCAAACCGGTCACGCCCTCGTAAACATCCTTGCGTGGATGGGCGTCTGTCCAAGAATTCACAATCCAAACCTGAGGGTTGAGGTATCTCATGGCCCAGCACTTGTTACTGTAGCCTGTGCCGTTGGTATTGCTTGTTCCGTGGTGGTCGGCCTTCATAACCTCAACCTGACCGCAAACCTCGGCAACAGGAGTTTCAATGTCCTTCCAAGCAAAACTTGACAAACCGTTGTACTGGCCATCTCCACCTGCAAAGAAATCGAAGCTTCCGAAAGAGAATTTAGCCATGCAACTCATGTGGTTTTCTGCAGGGCATTTATCGGAAGACTTCACGTCCTTGGTATTTGCAACCACGATTTCGTTCAGTTCAGGGAAGGTTTTATTTGTCCCAGTGCCTCCATTCCAGATTTCTCCGTTGATTGCAAGATTGCGCACAACGAAACCCGGATAGGAATCAGCGTCCTTCAGAAGCTGAATCTGAGTATTTGAACCTGCAACAAACTTTTCTGCCACGACGCCACGTTTTTCAACTTGATACTTGACAGCCTTGATATAGTTGGTGCAGTTGGCAGAGTTATCGGCCTTGCTTGACATATCGAAAGGATAGTTGTAGTCAGGATAGCCACGGTCCATAAGTTTACCAACCTCAAAATTGTCAAGGATGTATGGAAGGCTCTGCTTCACATAATTTGGCGAGAGGTCAGAAACAGGGAGACCGCTCGCTCCGCCGAAGTGGTCGTTGTGGAAATGGGTCAGGAGCACATAGTCGATTTTTGACGAGCCTACCCAAGCCTGACAAGACTTGATGTAATTGGCGATATACTCTCCACAGAGCCAGCCGCTTTCCTTCGTAGGGTCCCAACGGGCGCGGATTCCGGTGTTGGTAACACTGTTTACAACACCTGTCGCCACTTGAGAGCCTGCTGCATCTATGAGCATCTGAGTTCCGTCAGGGAATATCAAATAGACAGCCTCACCCGTGGTGGTGTTTATGAAGTGGATGTCAAACCAACCCTTCTCCCAAGCAGGAAGTGGCTTGCCGATTTCTGCTTGTTTTATGGGCTTGGGGTCATCTCCTCCTCCGCCTCCACCGCCGGGAACAGGAGGAACGATTATGGGTTTCTTTCCCCCGCAGGCGCACAAGAGGAGTGCGCCCATAAGGAGAAAAGTCGATAATTTTTTGTTCATACTAAATATAAATTCTAATATCCCGGATTCTGAACAAGATTTGGATTGATTATGATTTCTGTGTCAGGAATAGGGAAAAGTTCAACCTTAGGGTCATACATGTGGAAACCATAGAGTTCAATGAGACCTTCATTAAACCAAGGTGAGAAATCTGCAAAACCATCCTCGTCAATTTCCGGAGTGCGAGGCCAGAACCAGTGGCCGTTTGCAGCGTAGGTTTCCAAACCCGTTTTATTGAGGAGACCATAGTAGTGGCTTGAATAGCATTTTTTGAGTAGTCCCCATCTGCGAAGGTCGAAGAACCTTATACCCTCCCAAGAGAGTTCCACACGACGCTCACGGCGTACAATCTTACGAAGGGCAGCCTGGTCGGTAGTTGTGATTGCAGGATATTTGGTGGTTTCATCCAGACTTACGCCATAGGCACGGGCACGTACCTTGTTGATTGCATTAAGCACAGAGTTGTCAATCTCACCAAGTTCAATCTTTGCCTCAGCATACATGAGAAGAACGTCTGCATAGCGGCAAATGACCACAGGGTTTTCATTGTAAAGACCCGTTTTCCACTCAGGCTGAACACCCTTGCGAATGCAGCATCCGTTATATGCGCAGTTGGCGTCATTAGACTTTGTATCCTGATTCTTCACCTTCTTGCCTGAAACTTCATCATAGACTGTAAGAGAGTCAGGATGTGGCTGGAATACGACGCCGAAAACAATCGAACTTGGTGCGGCAAATGTCATATTGCAACGAGGATCACGGTTCTTGTAAGGATCTTTCGGATCGAAAAGAGGGGATTCCGTGATTATTTTACCGTCGGTACATTCGTAAGCGGCAAGAAGGTCCCAAGAAGGCTGAGCGACAGCATTTCCGCCGGCAGTTCTGAGAACCCAGCTCTTGATATTCTCTGTCTGGTCAGGTGCAAGTGAATAAGACCTTCCTATTGCGAATATGGTTTCACAGTTATAAGTCTTGTCACGGAAATACTCTCCATAACTGTCTGCAGGGTTCTCGGTTGAGTAGTAAAGTTTCTTGACATCAAGGTCGATGAGTTCCTTACAACTCTCAGCGCAAATCTTGTATTCACCCATCATAAGGGCATATCTTCCCTTGAGAGCGAGGGCGGCGCATCTGTCGATTCTTGTCACGCCACCACCATTGTTGCTTACAGGAAGGTTCTCGATTGCATAGTCATAATCCTTGTAAACCTGCTCCTTGATGATGTTCTTGTCGGTTCTACCCATCTTATAGGCTTCCTGATAAGTGATGCTGTTTATGTAGAAAGGAGCATCGCCCCAGCACACTGTAAGTCTGCCATAAAGGTATGCACGGAAGAAACAAGCCTCTGCCTTATATACTTTAAGGTCTGCAGGGTCACCAAGTTTCTCGATTGACTCGATTACTCGGATGGCACGGCTGATACCCTTATAGGTATTGAGCCAGTTGGTACTGAAGAATGATGTTGAACTTGTCGCTGAACCATTGGTCATTTCATAAACCTGAACACGCTGCGCCCAGTCATCTGTACGACGGTCTGTCCAATATTCATTCTCTATGTTGTAGAGGTAAGTTCTGTAAAGGTCATTCAGCGACAGTATTATCTGGTCTGCATTCTGATACCAGTTGTCACTCGAAGGATCTGAAGTAGGCTTCAGGTTAAGGTTCACACAAGAGCAAAGCGCCAAAGCCACTACTGTGAGTATAATATATATCTTTTTCATTTCCTTGTTCAATTTTGGGAAGACTATAACTTGATTTCTAAGCCGAAGGTAAAGTTCCTTGCAATGTAGGTGTTGGTGCCCTGCTCAGGGTCCCAACCTTTAAGATAATTGTCAAAGCAGAATGGGTCGTCCGCATTGAAATAAACCTTTAGACCTTTCATCTTGGCCCTACCGATGATATTCTGAGGGAAGGTGTAAGAAAGGTTGATGTTCTTGATACGGAAATATGCGCCATTCATAAGCCAGTAGTCAGACATCAAATAGTTGTTCTTGTCTCCCGAAGTATAACTGAGTCGAGGGTACTGTGCCTTGGCATTCTGCTCGTCAGTGTTGTAGAGACTGAAGTAGTTACGTGTTCCGTCTGCATTGAGGAAGCAGGCAGGAGCAGCAAGCCACTGGCTGTAGAATGGGCTGACCATCATCTCACTCACCTTTGCAAGTTGCTTGCCCACACCGTTGAAGAGAATGCTGAGGCCTATGCCCTTCCAGCCGAAGTTGAGCGAACCACCGAAGATGAAGTGAGGCATAGAACTACCGAGGACTGTACGGTCATAGTCCGCACTAATCTTTCCATCAGGGGTTCCATCGATACCGCTAAGGTCTGCATAGCCGATATCACCCGGAGAAATTGTTGCAATAATCTGAGCAGGAGCCTGTGCAATCTGGTCTTCATTCTGGAAAATACCTGTGTTCTTGTAACCATACCAAGCCTGATACTCGTCACCTTCCCTGGTAATTGTGTTGGTTCCAATCACTACCTTTCCGTTAAGGTTGCCCATAATTGAAGTGTAGTCGGATACGTTGAAACTGATGCCGTAAGAGAAATCTCCGACTCTGTCGTTCCAGGAAATTTTAGCCTCCCAACCCCTTGTGAACATTGTACCTGCGTTCTGGTCAGGAGAGCCATAACCGGTGAATGCCGGAATTGCAAGAGCAAGGAGCATATTGCGGGTCTTCTTGTAATAATAGTCTCCCGAAAGGCTCAAACGATTGTTTAAGAACGACATATCGAGACCTACATCGTAGGTGTCGGTAGTTTCCCAAGTGATATCAGGGATTGCGATTGCCGTCTGGGCTGCTGCAAGTTGAGATGTCACTGCAGTACCCTTGCTGTCGAACATAATGGCATTCGTAAGGTTGATGCTTGCCTGTGCAGGATAGTAGCCGATACGCTCATTACCGAGAGAACCCGCAGAACCACGGATCTTGAGGTAACTTATAGGTTTGACATTTTCCATCCATTTCTCATTACTGATAACCCAACCGAGGGATACTGAAGGGAAGACTCCCCATCTGTGACCTTTTGCAAAACGACCTGAACCGTCGCCACGGACATTGGCCTGAATGTAGTAACGGCTCTTGTAGTTATACATCACACGGCCGAAGAACGAACGATAAGCCTCTTCGTGAGAAGAACCATCCACGACAAGATTGTCCTTGTTTGCATTCACAAGGTAAGGGAAGTCGCTGAGAACCATTTCGTTGCTACCACCAGACATAGACTCGGCATAACTGTAGAACTGCTCGTAACCCACCATCGCGCTGAAATTGTGGTCATTTGCGAACTGTTTCTCGTAGGTTGCAATGACCTGAAGCTGATGAGTGTTGGCATCATTGCGGCTCTCGGTAAGAGAGTTCATCTGATGGCCTGAGACATAACCGAGAACAACATTGGTGTCGTATGCATCGTAATAAGGTATGGCCCTGAGCCAATCCTTGCCTTTTGTGAAACTATAGGTAGGAGTGAAACTTGCTGTGAGGTCAAGACCTTCAACAGGCTTGTAACTGAGGGAAATTTTACCTGTGATATAGTCGTTTCTCGAAGAAGTGTAGCCACCTTCCTTTACTACTGCAAGAGTGTTGCTGCCCTGCTTTCCACCTGCCACACGGCCGTCAGGATAGAGACCCAGGAAAATGCTTGGATACATGTTGGCAGCCTGCAGAGGAGTTGTCTGGGTGTTATTCTTCACTGCGTGCTTGAATGAGAAATCCACATCGGCAGAGAGTTTCTTCGTGATGTTGATCGTATTTCTCACGCGGGCCAATATCCTTTCATAGTTTGAACCCTGATAAAGAGCATCGTTATTCTCGTAACTTGCAGAAACTCTTGTCTTAATGACCTTGTTACCATAAGTTGCGACAACATTGTGTTTGTGGCGACTTGCCATATTCTTTACGATGTTGCTCTTCCAGTCGAAGTTCGGATAGGTGATAGGATCCTTGGCATTCATTGCCATATAATTCTCGATATACTCTTTAGAGTAGGTCTGATAGTCGCTGCCAGGAACATGACCCGCATCATTCCACTTGTACTCATTGTACATCGTCATATAGTTGATAGGGTCAGTGAGGTACTCAGACCATTCAGTTGCGGTCACAATGGTATATTCACCGTTGTAGCTGATTGAAAGTTCACCTTCCTTCGCACCCTTTGTGGTAATGAGGATGACACCTGCAGCGGCACGTGCACCATAGATTGAAGCGGCAGCACCATCCTTGAGGACAGTTATCTGCTCAACATCACTGGTTGACACATTGTCGAGACTGCTCACAGCCATACCATCCACGATAACCAGAGGAGTGTTGTCGCCCATAGTTGTGATACCACGAATCTGGAGGGTTGCACTTGCACCCGGCATACTGCTTGAACGAGTAACCTGAAGTCCCGGAATGGCTCCCTGGAGTGTTTGAGAGAGGTTGGTAACACTCTGCTGCTCAATAATTTGATTATTGATAACTCCTACGGAACCGGTAAGGTCTTTCTTCTTTACTGAACCATAACCGATGACTACCGTTTCCTCGAGTTCAAGAGCTTCATCCTGAAGTACAATCACGATTTCAGCCTCGCCCTGATAAACGACTGTAGAAGTAGCATAGCCAAGGCAGGTTGCCTGAAGGTTATGACCTTTTGAAGCCTTCTCAATGGTGAATACACCGTTGATGTCAGTCAGGCCCCAGTTACCATTGTCTGTATCGAGGACTGTTGCACCGGGGATTGTTTCCCCGGCTTTGTCAGTCACTTTTCCTTTAATCGCATTCTGTGCAGATGCTCCCAAAGGCAACAACATCATTAGTGTGCATATAGCACCGAATATATATTTTTTCATATCGTTAGTCTTTTATACATCTTACTGAATATCCTGCACATCTTGAAGATGTTGCTCCACCGAAGTTGCATGCAGTTGTATGAGAACGAGTACAGAGCATATTTACACCGCTGACTGAACTTGAAGCATACCATGAATAACCTCCCACAGGGCCGCCGAGAGTACCTGAGTCATAGAGGTAACCGCCCGGATATACGAGCCAGAACGCCTCTTTGCCTATACCAGAAATAGTTATGTTACCTTCAGCCATTTTCCCTATATCGGTCTTTGTGATTCCGAGTTCAGTGGCAAGATCAGCCCACGTCTGCGAAGCAGGCACGTGATAGCCGACAGGACAAGGGTCGAACATAGTCTTGCCGTGAACTGCCTTGTCGGTAGAACCGCCCCAGAGGTCATTAAGTCTGGTTGAGCCCCAAATCCAGTCCTTGCTGTTGTATGAAGAACCTGAAACATAGATAATCTGAGTAGGGTTTGCAATTGCGTATGCCACCGAACCATTCGCCTCGCTTGTCACAAGTTCCGGTGCAGGCCAGGTGATTGTGGTTCCTGCTCTCATTTCGAGTTCTGAGGTATCGAAAGTCCAGGCGCCCTGGAATGGGTCTTTTCTTCCCCACTGGTAATGGAAACCGCAGGCAAGAGGGTCAGTTGTCTTGTATGAACTTGGGCTGAGAGCGCCGACATTGCGGTCCATCCAGGTTACGCTGCCGACTTTAATGTCCTCACTTGGTTCTGTGAGCCATATATGCCAGTTCCAGATAATATCGCCGACATCATTGTATGCTGCGATAACAACATTACCTTCAATGAATTGATCCATCTTGGCTGTGCTGAACTTAACCTTACCACCCTCGAGAACGACATTCGTAATAATTGCATCGTTGTCCTTCGGTGCATCCTTGGTATTTGTGGTACACCAGAGAACGGCAACCTTTGCAGGAGCGATAGTGCCGGAGAGACTGCTCTGAGATGCAGGCACGATGCCGTTACCTGCCTTGGTAGCATCGAAATAGTAGTTACCTGGTTCAGAAACAAGGTAGCAGTTGGATGTTCCCTTTTCGCTAAGGTTAGGATTAGGTGTACCCTTCTGAGTAATTGTAACTGTGTAAGTCTGACCATTAGTCTTAACTGAAATTTCGGCTGTCTTAGGCGTCATTTCAGTATTTTCAGGGAAGGTAACCGTTACGGTTGCATTGCCTTCGCCGGAAGTCTTGTCGAGAACAAAGTTGCTGTTTGATGAAGAAGCAGTCCACTCGTTCTTGCTGAGAACCTTGAATGTTGTGGCAGTTTCATAGAAACCTACCTCAATCTGCTCAGGGTCAACTCCGACCGGAGTCTTAGGAGCCTGAATCACCTCAACATAGAGAGGAGTCACGTGGTCACCGATGAACCTTACACGACCGGTACGGCTCTTGGCAACTGTGTTAGTAGCCACAGCGAGTTCGAACGTGGTCTTGTCGCCCACCGTTTCCTTGATTTTGATTGGAGCCCAATCTTCGATGTCATTGTTTACCCGATAGTAAACATTGGCCGAAAGGGTGAAAGTGATGACCTCACCTTCCTCCTCCACATTGAACGTCTTTTGGGAAAGAGTCATGTAGTAGTCGGCCTTTTTCTGACATGCAGCCATTGCCAATATGGCAAAGAGGCCTACAAATAGTTTTTTTAATGTCATATTATATTTTGTTAGTGTTTGTGTTTCGGTAATGATACTTTATATATCACAGGTTTCTGCGAAGGATTCTTCTTTGGATTGTTGTTAGTGCCAACATAGAGCCAGCCCTTATGGATGAACATATCTTCGATTTCCCAGAAAATCTGCTCCTGAAGTTCATAGCGGGCATAAATGGAGCGGCTGTCGGTGTCATAAACCCTTATGCGGGAAGGACGTGTCGGGTCATTCTGACCTACTCCGAAGCCATAGTAGATGAGACCGTTTTTGATGCAGCCAGCCTGGGTGAACCACACTTCGAATGGGAAACTCACCTGGTCGAGTATATCGTCTGCTGTGAGGGTTATCCTGCGTCCTTCGGAGAGCTTGGGAAGACGGAACTTTGTAGCGATGTAAAGGTTGTCGTCTGCGTTGAGAGTGACTTTCGGAGTAGTTCTCTGCAGGGCAGAAAACACCCACAGATTCTTTCTCTCCCTATCCACAAGGAAACTCGGGGCTCCAAATATCGGCTTGTAGCCTCTTGCTTCCCACTGCGAGCCGTCAACGGTTATCTCCTGAACAAGTTCTGAAACATAGCCCCCATCCTTGCGTGTTACACTTTCCACAAAACAAGTCCAGTCTATCGCGCTACCGGGCTTGCCTATACTTATATATAATAGAGGAAACGAGGCACCTTTCTTCTTTTCAACTCCAAATTCGGCATTGTTTGCGTGGTTGTCCTTGCAGGAAGAAGCGAGGTCAAAACTGCCTAAGACCTTACCGTCCGCCTTTTTGAAATCATAGATATTGACGTGACCTCCGTCTTCGCAACTGAATATGTATCTTCCGCTGAGAGCAAGGCCTTGCTGTGCGCGTCCCCTCCCCTCTTTTTCGATGAAAGGTACGCAGATTACATCCTTTTCGGCCGCAACGAAGCGTGGGTCAAGGAATTGATTGTCCGCAGTGGGAGCCTGCGCCTTTGAATATAAAGCCACAAAAAGCAGGAGAGCGAGGGAAATGATAGGTTTTTTAGTCATATTATCCAAGGAAAACCTTGCCCTTGATGAGTTCAGACCTCAAGGCTTCGAAATCTATGGTTGCAGGGGTAACCCCGCCCTTTACGCAAAGAGCAGCCGCCGTACCCGCAGCCTGACCCATGGCCATAACGGGAGGCATTACGCGGACAGCGCCTGCGGCATCAGAAGTCGCGCTGAGACAACGTCCTGCGACAAGAAGATTGTCAATTCCCACAGGAACGAGAGTCTTGTAAGGAACTCCGTACCATTTGCCGTAGATTGGGGTGTATTGGGTGCGGTTGCTTCCGCCTTTTCCATGAATATCCACGCTGTTGGATGCAAGGAAAATGCTGTCTTCTGGTACAACACAGTTGAGAAGATTGTCTGCCTGAAGAGTTTCCAGGCCCTGAATGTGACGTGATTCGCGAATACCAAGAGTGTATGCCGATTTCATAAGTACGGCATCCTCACAGCCCGGAACATATTTACGGAAGAAACGCATAAGTTCCCAAACCTGCTTGCGACCTGCAATCTCGCCTTCGGTAAGGCTTTCAGAGTCGGTTGCATCGATATTTTTCACGCGGCTGCAGTTCACGGTCCACTCATCGTTTCTTACTCTCTTGAATATGTTGATCGACTTCCTGTCAGGGATAGGCCATTCACCGACAGCCTCTGCCTGGGCTACTCTCCAGTGGAGGCATCTGTAGCTTACGCCGTCAACCCTGCGAAACTCGTGAAGGTGTTTCTGAACATCTGCCTCAAGTTTCTTTGAATCAACGTTGCTCATAGTGAAGAAGGTTGAAGAAGGCTGTACGCCGCCCTCGCCGTTGCCGAAAACGCAAGGCACTCCCGAGCGATAGGCCACAGTTGCATCACCGGTGCAGTCAATCACCTGCTTTGCCACAACGCTTCCAAGGCCTTTTTGCGTAAGAAGAACCGCGCCGCGAATTGCACTTCCTTTGATTATAGGCTCAACGAAATCAGCGTGATAGATGACCTTGATGCCTGCCTCAATCACCATCTGATCAAGGACATATTTGAGAGATTCTTCATCGAATGGTGTCACGTGGTCGTGGCCCGCGGTAATCCAGGCAGTGTATGGAGTGGTGTGGCGCACCTTTGAAGGGTGGATTGCGCCTCCTATTGCCACAAGGCGGTCAATAATTTCCTCGAATATGCCACGTATTATCATTTGCTCGCCTTCTCCGTCAAAGCAAGTCATAAACGGAGCTATCATTCCTGTCGTAGCCATACCGCCGAGGCAGTTTCCGTGCTCTGCTATAAGCACCTTCACTCCCTGACGGGCAGCGGCAAGGGCTGCACACACTCCTGCGGGACCTCCGCCTACCACCAGCACATCTGTGTTCCAACATTCGGGAACTGAAGACTGCTTGATAGGTTTGGCCTCAGAAGATGAACAACTACTCAATAAAGAAGGAGCGGCGCCGATGGCGGCGATAAGACCGGTCGTTTTGAGGAAATCTCGTCTATCCATAATTTTTGTTTTAGTATTTCGTTTTTTATCGATATGGACATAATGCCATATCCAACACAATTTTATAAATAATTTGGGAAAATTACAACCATTCATATCAAAATGAATCCTTAAAGGCAAAAGGGCGAAACTTCGTGGGCAATGTTTGGGAAATTCGGGGATAGTTTGTTATCTTTGCCTTGATGAGACAAACTTGTCGGGGATAATACAAATTAAAAGATATATGGGAAAAATTTCGAGAAGAGTATTCCTTAAAGAAGGTATGGCAGGGGTGCTGGCGCTAAGCGTTGCTCCGGGCCTGATTTCGTGCGACTTGAGCGACGAAAAGGCGGCAAAGAAGTTCAAGGCGGCAGCTCCTTGCGTAGGCAAGTATGATGTGGTTGTGTGCGGAGGAGGCCCTGCAGGTTTCATCGCTGCCATAGCAGCGGCAAGACAAGGCGCCAAGACCGCCATAATCGAGAAATACGGTTTTCTCGGAGGTATGGCCACCGCAGGCTACGTGGCGCCACTGAGCGTGTTTGCCCGCAATAACGAACTGGTAATCGGAGGCATTCCGTGGGAGTTCGTCAAGAGGCTGGAGGCTATGGGAGGCGCGTTCATCGAATGGCCGAAAGCGAATATCGACTTTGATGTGGAACTATACAAACTCTGCTGTCAGAGGATGGTTTTGGAGGCAGGGGTGGACCTCTATATGCACTCTTCGCTCATGGGCATTGAGACCGAAGGCAAACGCATAACCAAGGTGGTTATAGACAATAAAAACGGCCTTGAGACTATCGCAGGAAAGGAATTCATCGACTGCACCGGAGATGGCGACCTCGCGTGGATGGCGGGCGTGCCTATGCAGGAGAACCCTGACGGGGAGTTGCAACCTTGCTCGTTCTGCTTCATATTGAGCGGTGTGGATACGGAAAGTCCTATGCTGGTGGAATGTATGTACCACGACGGAGTGGGAGGTCGCCACAGCCAGTGCGTTCCGGTAAGGAAGAAACTGCTCCAGCTCAAAGAAGCCGGAGCGGATCTGCCCGATTTCGGAGGGCCATGGTTCAATAATGTGCTGAGGAAAGGCAGCGTGGCAGTCAATATCACGAGGCGTCCCGCAGATTCCACCGACAACAGGAACTTCACCAATGCAGAGTGTCAGTTAAGGGAAGACATCTTCAAGTTCGTAGAGGCTCTCAGGGAGAATTTCAAGGAGTTCAAAGACTGCTATGTGGCCTCAACCGCACCACAGGCGGGAATCAGGGAATCGAGGCGCATTGTGGGAGTGCATACGGTGACTTCCGAGGAATATGTAAACGGTTTCCGTTACGAGGACAGCATTTCGAGGGGCATACATCCTATCGACATACATTCAAGCAAGGGCACGGGTCAGGTGAGGATAGACCTCAAACAGCCTGCATACGTGCCATACAGGGCATTGATTGCTCCGGACTACCCTAACCTGCTGGTTGCGGGAAGATGTATTTCCACCGACCGTGAGGCTCTTGCATCGCTCAGGGTGCAGGCGAGCTGTATGGGGACGGGGCAGGCCGCGGGAGCGGCCGCGGCGCAGTGCGCCGCCCGGGATGTCGCCGTCTCGGACGCCGACATCCCTGCCCTCGTCGCAACACTCAAAGCCTGGGGCGCAGTCCTCTAAACTCCTACATTCGACGCTCCACTCTCCTCCGCAAGAGAGTTTGCAATTTTATCACTCCGTGGCCGTTGGATATTAAAATAATATTCATACATTTGCAAAAGATGCGGGTTCGGAGATTACTCCGGGCTCTATCTTTTTGTTTCGCTTGAAAGCGGGCTCGTTGTTCCGTTATGGTAAACGACTTGAAATTGATTATATTTATAAACCAAAATAACACGAAAATTTAATGGAAATCCACTACATGACAGCCGAGGGTCTTGCAGAGCTTAAGAAAGAGCTTGCAGATGCACTTGCCCAAAGACCCGTCATCGCAGCACAAATCGGTGAGGCAAGAGAAAAAGGCGACCTTTCCGAGAACGCCGAATATGAAGCCGCTCGTGAGGCACAAGGCCTGCTCGAACTTAAAATCAACAAGTTGCAGGATATGGTTGCCAATGCGCGCGTAATCGACGAGAGCAAAATCTCAACCGACAAGGTCCAGATGCTCAATGTTGTTACTGTCAAAAACCTCAACAACAACGCTCAGATGAAATTTACCATCGTGGGCGACCACGAGGCTGATTTTGCCGCAGGAAAACTTGCCGCATCAACCCCTATCGCAAAAGCCCTCATCGGCCACGCAAAAGGAGATGTCGTTGAAGCGAAGGTCCCTGCCGGAATCCTCAAATTCGAAATACTGGACATTTCCCTTTAACATATAAGGCTATGGCTACAATCTTCACTAAAATCGCTTGCGGAGACATCCCTTCTTACAAGGTCGCCGAGAGCGAAGAGTTTTTCGCGTTCCTTGACATAGCCCCTCTCGCCGAGGGACACGTACTTGTGATTCCACGCAAAGTTGAGGACGACTATATCTTCAACCTCGACCCTCAGACCTATTCCGGATTGTGGGAGTTCGCCGCCAAAGTCGCAAAGGCCTTAAAGGCAGCCATTCCTTGCAAGAGAGTAGGCGTGGCAGTGCTCGGAATGGAAGTTCCCCACACCCACATCCACCTTGTGCCTCTCCAGAGTGAAGCCGATATGGATTTCAGAAAGGCAAAACTCAGTCTCAGCCCCGAAAGAATGGCCGAAATAGCATCCAAGATTTACTCCGAATATGAAAAACTCTAAAATACTTCTCGTGGCCGCAATAGCCATCCTTGGCGCAGCCTGCACCCCTAAGGCGCAGATAAACGGCACCATCTCCGGACTTACCACAGGAGACACTCTCACAGTGAATGTTCTTGACGTGAATGTCCTCAAAGAAAAGACGAAAGTCGCTGTTGAGGCAGACGGTTCATTCAAGGTAACCATCCCTGCAAGCGATGTCGATCCCGACATCATCTATCTCTCCTGCAAAGGTTACATTCTCCCATCCCTGATTGTCTTCCCTAAAGACAACATCACCGTAGTTGCAGACACTCTCGGAGCCTTTTCGGTAAGCGGTTCTCAAGAGTGTGAGAGGCTTGCAGAATACCAGAAAGAATTTTCAAGGACGAACGCAAAGCTCGATGCAATCGAGGCCAAAATCAACGCCGCGGAAGATATAAAAGAATACACAAGGGAATTCAGCAAAGAACTTCTCGACCACTATCGCTATGCCTTGAAATATGTGATAACCAACAACAAGTCCCTCACCTCCATTCAGGTGCTCAACCAGTCCATCGGCCCTTACAGCGACGTGCTTATGCGCCACACCGACGCCTTCACCTTCAAGACTGCATGCGACACACTTGAAACCGTCTATCCTAAATC
>JABUTT010000144.1 GCA_021443515.1 Bacteroidales bacterium | reverse complement strand
GTGGTTAAGAACTGCAACATCTCTTCTAAATACACAGAGGACGGTGGTGCAAGCTACAAAGGTCATTGCGGCGGTTTCATCGGCCTCTGCGGTGGCGGCACCATCACCGGTTGCTCAGTTGAGGATACTACCTTTGATGTTCTCGGTCCTCGCTGCGGTATCTTCGTAGGTACTTCAAATGGTGCAGCTATCACAGGAACTGCTTCTAAAAAGAATATTTCAGGTCTTTCAGAGAATGTAGGTAGCGTTGCCCCTGCTAACTTCCAGGTAGTCGTAACAGCTCTCTAATCTTAGAGACTCCATAATCAAAAGAAGCCACAGGTCCTCCCGTGGCTTCTTTTTTTTATAGCGCTGCTCGTAGCGAGGGTGTGGTCTTAAGCTCGGACGATTTTGGGCATTTTTCTGCCGAGGTCAGTTTGCGATGTGCCGTAGAAGGGCCTGTAGCGAGGGTGTGGTCTTAAGCTCGGACGATTTTGGGCGAATTTCTGCCGAGCCCCTTGCAAAAGTGGCATTTAGGGGTGTTTTAATTTTGGTCTAACACGGATTGGGCCTTTATGGTGCGAGATGAAATTGCGATGTGCCGTAGAAGGGTCTGTAGCATGGGTGCGGTCTTGGTCTTGCACGGAAATAGGGGGTTTTGGTGCGAGATCGCACATCGCATGCTATATTTACTGCTCTTGAATCGTACCGTAGTCTCAACTGCGGGGAGCACGAAGGGCGGCTATTCTTGCCGAGTCGGATTGCGACAGCTCGATCGTTGCCGTAGAAGCGGTTGGCATCCTTAGTCTTTCGAAGCGTAGGTGGAAAAGGAAAGATGCGATGGTAGCGGGGGAACTCTCGTCTTGTCGCACCGGCTTTTTCACCGAAGCGTATAAAGGCTAAAGTGGACGGGCATTACACCCGCACACGCAAAAAAAAGACGGCTCCGGGATGAAGTCGTCTTTTTGTAATATGTCGAGTCGTCCGCTCTTAGAGAATTTCAATTGCGACGCTGAGACCTGCCATCACGATAGAAACCATACTCATAAGTTTGATGAGAATGTTGAGTGACGGACCTGATGTATCCTTGAATGGGTCACCGACTGTGTCGCCAACGACTGTAGCGTGATGACATTCAGAATTCTTGCCTCCGAAATGACCTTCTTCAACATACTTCTTTGCATTGTCCCATGCGCCACCTGAGTTAGCCATAAACACTGCAAGAACGAAACCTGCTCCGAGGCCACCGATGAGAAGACCGAGAACACCTGCAACTCCGAGAACCATACCTGTAATGATAGGAACTATGATTGCAATGAGTGAAGGTACAAGCATTTCTTTCTGGGCAGCCTTGGTTGAAATTTCAACGCAACGCTTGTAGTCAGGAGTGCCTTCGCCTGTGAGGATGCCCTTGATCTCGTGGAACTGGCGGCGAACCTCAACAACCATCTTGCCTGCAGCGCGGCCTACAGCATTCATAGTAAGACCGCAGAAAAGGAATGCCATCATAGCGCCGATGAACACACCTGCAAGAACTGTAGGGTTCATAAGGCTGACATTGTACTCTGCCATCACGTCAAGGATAGAAGCTGAAGCTGCATCCACGCCATTGATGAGAGCGCCTGCAGTACGTCCGATTGCAATCTTGATTTCCTCAATGTATGAAGCGAGGAGAGCGAGAGCAGTGAGGGCTGCAGAACCGATTGCGAAGCCCTTGCCGGTTGCGGCAGTAGTGTTTCCGAGAGCGTCGAGGACATCTGTTCTTTCACGAACCTCAGGTTCAAGCTCACTCATCTGTGCATTACCACCTGCGTTGTCGGCGATTGGGCCGTAAGCGTCAGTTGCGAGGGTGATACCGAGAGTTGAAAGCATACCCACTGCAGCGATAGCCACGCCGTAAAGTCCCTGTGCAAGATTTGCTGCAGTCATCATATTCTCTACATCGAAACCGATTGCAAAGAGGTAAGAAAGCACGATAGCAAACACGATTGCGATAACAGGAATTGCAGTTGAAAGCATACCGAGACCCACACCGCTGATAATCACTGTGGCAGGACCTGTCTGAGAAGACTCTGCAAGTTTCTGTGTTGGTTTGTATGAGTGAGAAGTGTAGTATTCAGTAGCCTTGCCGATAACCACGCCTGCAACGAGACCTGAAATCACAGAGCAGCTGAGTTGCCACCACATATTTGTTTCTGTGCCGAATACGAGAGCAAGGATACCGAAGGTTGCAACACCACTGAGGATGGCTGCAAGGTTGGTACCGAAACTCATACTCTTGAGAAGCTGGCTCATACCTGCACCTTCCTTAGTGCGGATGGTGAAGATGCTGAGGACAGAGAGAACAACGCCGACTGCTGCGATGAGCATAGGAGCGAGGATAGCCTTGAACTGCATCTCAGGGCTCACTGCATAGAATGCTGAAGCGCCGAGAGCCATAGTAGAAAGGATGGAACCGCAGTAACTTTCATAAAGGTCTGCACCCATACCTGCAACGTCACCCACATTGTCACCTACGTTATCTGCGATAGTGGCAGGGTTGCGAGGGTCATCCTCAGGCAGGTCTGACTCAACCTTACCCACGATGTCTGCACCCACGTCAGCAGCCTTTGTATAGATACCTCCACCCACACGTGCAAACAGAGCCTGTGTAGAAGCACCCATACCGAAGGTAAGCATTGTAGTTGTGATAGTCACGAGTTTCTGCGCGAGGGTAGCCTCATCAACGAAGAAGTTGAGAAGCACACACCAGAGAGAAATATCGAGAAGACCGAGACCTACAACGGTAAGACCCATAACGGCACCACTGCGGAAAGCAACCTTAAGACCTTTGTTGAGACTCTTGCGGGCTGCATTCGCTGTTCTTCCTGAAGCGTAGGTGGCTGTCTTCATACCCACGAAACCTGCAAGTCCCGAGAAGAAACCTCCGGTGAGGAATGCAAACGGAACCCAAGGATTCTGGATGTGGAATACATAGGCGAGAATTGCAAAGAAAACTGCAAGGATGACGAACACGACGACAACCACCTTGTACTGCTGTTTGAGATATGCCATTGCACCCTCACGCACATACTGGGCGATTTCGCGCATTCTTGGAGTGCCTTCGTCCTCCTTCTTCATCTGACGGAAGAAGATGAAGGCGAATACCAGCGCTATAATGCTGGCTGCCGGCACTGAATAGAACAATAAATCGTAATTCATAAGTTATTAGTGTATTTGTTTATATGATAGTGTTATTCGCGTACTGCGGCGATGCCCGGAAGAACCTTGCCTTCAAGAGCCTCAAGCATAGCGCCACCGCCTGTTGAAACGTAACTTACCTTCTTTGCAAAGCCCATCTGGGTAACGGCTGCAACACTGTCACCACCGCCTACGAGGGTAAATGCACCGTTCTTCTGAGTTGCCTCTGCAAGAATTTCTGCGATTCTGTTTGTGCCCTTTGCGAAAGCAGGGAACTCAAATACGCCTACAGGGCCGTTCCAAAGGATGGTCTTGCTGTTGAGAAGAACTTCTTCCCAGATTTTGAGAGTTGAAGGAGCTGCGTCCATACCCTGCCAGCCTGCAGGAATCTCGCTGTTGAGGCAAATTTTTGACTCTGCATCAGGAGCGAAGTCGTTTGCAATGACAACTTCCTTTGAGAGATATATCTTAACGCCTTTTTCTTCAGCCTTCTTGAGAATGTCAAGAGCGAGAGGCATCTGGTCGTCTTCGCAGAGAGATTCACCAATCTGACCGCCCTGTGCCTTAATGAAGGTATAAACCATACCTCCACCGATAATCATATTGTCGCAAACATCGAAGAGATGCTCGATGATACCGATTTTTGAAGAAACCTTTGCACCACCGATGATAGCGGTAACAGGCTTCTGAGGGTTGCCGAGAACCTGGTCGATAGCCTTGATTTCGCCTTCCATAAGGTAGCCGAACATCTTGTCGTTAGGAAAGTATTTTGCAATGAGCGCTGTAGAAGCGTGTGCACGGTGTGCTGTTCCGAAAGCGTCGTTGATGTAGCAGTCAGCGTATGAAGCGAGTTTCTTCACGAAATCTTTCTGGCTTTCCTTTACGGCTGCCTTTGCTGCCTTCTTTTCCTCATCGGTTGCGTCCTCAGCGAGGCCTCTTGGCTTTCCTTCCTCCTCTGCGTAGAAACGGAGGTTTTCAAGAACGAGAACTTCACCCATCTTGAGCTCTGCAGCAGCCTCGTCAGCTTTCTGGCAGTCAGGGCAGAATTTCACTGCAACTCCGAGAAGTTCCTCAACTCTTCCGAGAATGTGCTTGAGAGAGAACTTGTCTGCAGGTCCTTTCGGACGTCCGAGGTGTGACATTATGATGAGGGCTCCGCCTTTCTCGAGTACCTTCTTGAGAGTTGGGACTGCGGCACGGATACGGGTGTCATCAGTAATTTCGAATTTTTCGTTTAGTGGAACATTGAAATCGACGCGGACAATTACTTTCTTGCCTGCGAAATCGTAAGTGTTGATGTTCTGTTGCATGATATTTATAGGTTAAAATTAAATTTCAATTATATTTTTTTAGTATTGGCTAATAGTGTTAGCGACCTCAAATATACAAATTATAGTTAGGATGACCAAGTTATTTGTCCTTAACCTTACGTGGAGGCACCGGATCGTACCCTCCCTTGCTGTATGGATGACACCTTAGGATTCTCCGTACGGAAAGATAGAAGCCTTTGAACACACCATGGACACGGAAGGCTTCAAGGGCATATTGAGAGCAGGTCGGGACATAGCGGCAGGCAGGAGGAGTGTAGGGAGAGATGCAGACTTGATAAAAGCGTATCAAAGCCACAAAAGGGAAAATGAGAATCTTCCTTATGACCTCCCTCGCATTCATCTTTTGCCGATTTTTTGGATTAGTGTTTCGACATTGTCAAATATGACGGAATATGACGCAATCTCATTTGAGGTGTAGATGAGAAGCATATCCACAGATGGATTTTCGCCTTTCAAATGGCGATAGGCTTCCCTTATCCGTCTTTTAAGAAGATTGCGTTTCACCGCTCTTTTGAACAATTTCTTTGGTACGGCCACAGCCATCCTTCCCTTTCCCTCTTCCACAGGCTTGTAGCATGCCTTCAGCACAGAAGCAACCTCCCATTTCCCGGTCTTCGCAAGGAGAGCGACTTCAAGAGGAGAGGAGATTCTTTCTGATTTTGGGAAGGTGAGTGGCATTATTCGGACAAAAGAACTTCAATGGCCTTTGCGGCAGAAGGAATGTCCGGAGTGGGTGCAGCGACTGCAATGTTCAAATGAGCCTCTTCAAGCGCCTTCACGACACTCTTGCCGTAAGAAATTATTTTGAGATTACCCTGCTTGAATTCCGGGTATGTCTTCAGAATTGAATGAACGTCAGACGGATTGTAGAGCACGGCCGCATCATACTTTGAAAAATCCACGCCTGAAAGGTCCTCAAGCACGCTTTTTATGAAAAGTGCGCAGGTGTATTTAAGGCCTTTCTTGTCCATCAGGTCTGTAAGTTCGTTCTTATTGGAGTCGCAGGCAACAATGAGGAAATGCTCGCCCACGTGTTTTGTGCCTATCGCTGTGATTATGCTTTCCGCTGTTCCGTTACCGAAAAAGATTTTTCTCTTTCGATATACGATGTGTTTCTGAAGATAGTTTGCAACGATTTCCGTAGAGCAGAAATACTTCATATCCTCCGGAATCTTGATGCGGTGTTCCTCGCTTATCTTGAAAAAGGCGTCTATCGCACTCCTTGAAGAGAATACAACTGCCGTGTGGTCAAGGATATTGAGTTTCTGAGCCCTATATTCAAGGGATGAGAGAGGCTCTATGTGATAGAAAGGCTTGAAGGTAAAGTTTACACCATATTTCTTTGATAATGAATCATATACGGTGAGAAGTTTGGGTTCTTTCTGGGATATGATTATATGTTTTTCTGCCATTGACCGAATGATATTACAACTACTAAAGCAGAAATAAAGAACCTGCCGTAATCGCGACAGGGATTATTTCCAGACCGCAAAGGTACAAAAAAACTTTGATTTTTGAATAGTAGGTGCGTAATATCTGTGTTTCCAACCATAGGTTGAGCAGGAAGAAAAGTCCAAAAATGGAGGTCGAAATGATAATCAGCGTCTTTCTTTCCAAATGGGCTATTCCCAAAAGAACCCAGAGGATGCTGAAGAAGACGCAGTAGAAAATTGATATTGTCCAGGTCGATCTTTTGGCGGCAATTACGGTTTGGGCCCCACTGCTGTTTCTTAGGAAGAAGTGAACATTCTGACGAAGCAGCATATAGGTTGCGAGGGCGAGGCACGGAGATATGTAATCAGGCTCAAACCGGGCGGTGAATGTGTATAAATGCAGGTTGAGGTTTGCCCAGATGATAATTACCGGAATGAGAAGAAATACCGCAATGCCCGTTCTTTTCCTACTTTTGAATACAATGCTTTCAAGGGCTACGTTTTGGCGTGGAACCCTGAGGCAGTCAAGTCCGATGCCCATCTGGTCTAAGATGATGCGGATGTAAACGATTGTGAGCGCGCAGAAAACGGCGATTATGATATTCTCCGTCATCAGTTGGACCTTTTTGTCTGGGTGTAACCGAGTGTAATCAATATCTGTACGGCTTTGTCGCGAAAGTCCCCCTGAATGAGGATTTCTCCGTCTTTTGCGCTACCTCCCACTCCCAATTTTGTCTTCAGGGTTTTCCCCAGGGACTCGAGGTCGCTCTCTCCTCCTTTGAAGCCACTGACGAGGGTTACTGTCTTGCCTCCGCGGTTCCTTTTGTCTATGCCGACTCTCAGCCTTTGGAGGGCGGCAGGAAGGGTTTGCTGCTCTGCAGGAGTGTCTGCAGTTTCATATTTGAAGTCAGACGCCGTCGAGAAAACGATGCCTTCACGTTTTTTCCAACTATTGTCCTTCATACTTTATTATTATTTTTTTTGCAAATATAGCCAATTGCTTTGTATCTTTGTTGTTCTTTAAGAAACATCTATAAGAAACTTCCAACATATTTTTATGATAGAGAAACGTTTTAATTTATACAATAGGATAGTCGCTTGCGTATCTCTCGTGGTTTCGGCAGTGACCTATCTGCTCACAATAGAGCCCAGCGCATCTTTTTGGGATTGCGGTGAGTTCATAGCATCATCATATAAACTTGAAGTCGGACACCCGCCTGGGAATGTGACTTTCCAGCTCATTGCGAGGTTCTTCACCCTTTTCTTTGACTCGCCTGCGGTCGCTGTGAATGTGTGCAGCGCCCTGTGTAGTGCATTCACGATATTCTTCCTCTATCTGACCATCGTCTTCCTTGCGAAGAGAGTGATTGAAAAGGAAGAAAACGGCGAATATTCAGTTCCTTCGGCCATTGCAATCTTCGGTTCGGGCCTCGTTGGCGCCCTTGTCTATACTTTCTCCGACACATTCTGGTTCTCCGCTGTGGAGGCTGAGGTGTATGCGATGTCCTCACTCTTTACTGCAATAGTATTCTGGGCGATGACAAAGTGGTACGAGCAGGCGGATGAGGCACATTCTAATCGCTGGATTGTGTTCATTTCTTTAATTATGGGCCTTTCCATCGGTGTCCATCTTCTCAACCTCCTGACAATTCCAGCCCTCGTTTTCCTCTACTTCTATCGCAAGAGGGAAGACGGCAAATACACTTTGTGGGAGTATGTGAAGATATTCATCCTGAGTTGCGTCATCATAGGAATCATACTCTGGATTATCATTCCGTTCATGCCGAAACTTGCGGCTTATTTCGACCTCTTCTTCGTAAATACGCTTTCGCTGCCATACAACTCGGGTGCCATATTCTTTATGCTCCTTGTGATTACGGCGTGCTTTCTCGGTCTGTTCTACACTCTTAAGAAGGAGAAGGTATTCTGGAACACGGTGCTTTTGTGCCTTACCACGATTGTGATAGGTTTCAGCGTGTTCAGCATAGTGATTATCCGTTCTTGTGCCAAAACGCCAACAAACGAATATCAGCCTGACAACCCTTTCACCCTCGTGCGTTATCTCGGTCGTGAGCAATATGGCAGCAACCCTCTCATTTACGGAGAGTATTTCGGTGCGCCATACGACCTTGAAGAAACCACCTACTGGGCTCCTGTTGACGGGAAATACCGCAAGAGCAAGGGTCAGGTAAAGGTTAAATATGATTCGGCGGGCAAGATGATTTTCCCTCGTATGTGGTCGAGCGACCCGAATCACATCCGTTTCTATCAGGCCTATATGCCTTCCGGAGGCGTTAAAATCAGGGGGGCAAAGCATCCTAAGCCTACAATGGGCGACAACCTTTCATACTTCTTCGACTACCAGATGAACTGGATGTATTGGAGATATTTCATGTGGAACTTTGTGGGTCGTCAGAACGATATTCATTCGCCTTCTCCGGGTGATCCTTTTGCGGGAAACTGGGAGAGCGGCATAGGTTTCATAGACGGCATCCGCATACCTTCATTAGATTCTGCTCCGGACTATCTCAAGAACAATCCGGGCAGAAACCACTACTACTTCCTTCCTCTACTTCTGGGTCTTATAGGACTTTGTTTCCAGTTCTCAAGGGACAAGCGTGGCTGCTGGGCGACCTTCCTTATGTTCTTTATGACGGGTCTTGCCATTGTGCTCTATCTTAACCAGCCTCCATATCAGGTGCGTGAAAGGGATTATGCCTACGCGGGAAGTTTCTACTCGTTCTCAATCTGGGTGGGACTTGGCATTATCGCCATCTACAGTTTCGTCGAAAAATGGCTTAAATCCCCTATTGCTAAGACAGCGGTGGCCTCTGCCGTCGGCGTGCTTTGTCTCGGCGTGCCTGTGCTTATGGCTGAGGAAAACTGGGATGACCACGACCGTTCAAATCGTGCCACAGCCGTTGAAATGGCGTATAACTACCTTAATTCCGTAGGGCCTCAAGGCATATTGATAACCCATGGCGACAACGATACCTTCCCTCTCTGGTATGCCCAGGAGGTCGAAAATATCCGCACGGATGTTCGTATCTGCAATACTTCGCTTCTCGGCACGGACTGGCACATCGACCAGATGAAATATGCCTGCAACGACAGCAAGCCGTTGAACCTTCAGGTAGGTTTGAAGCAATATCTCTATGGAACCAACGAATACATAATGATATATGACAAGCGTGACACAATCATACCTCTCAAGCAGGTTATGGAGGTGTTCCGCCATCCTCAGGCAAAGGTTACCCTCCAGGACGGCAGCAAGGAAGACTACATTATGTCCCGCAAGTTCTCCATTCCTGTGAATAAGGAAAATGTTCTCAAAGCCGGCATTCTTCCTGAAAAATTTGCCGACCAGATACCGTCCGAGATAGTTCTAACGATGTCTCCGGACAAGAATTATCTTTCAAAGCCTGAACTCTTTATGCTTGATTTGCTTTCCGGCTATGACTGGTCTCGTCCTATAAACACACTCAATATGGGAGGCGACCTGAATGTGGGCATAAAGGAATATCTTATGTTTGACGGCTGCTCATACCGCTTTGTGCCTATCAAGACCAACACTTCTCTTTCAAAGGTGGGCATCTGCGATGTGGACGACCTCTACAACAAGGTTAAGAACGTATTCAAATGGGATGCGCTCAGCCGTAAGGACTACTATATCGACTATCAGAACTTTTATACTTTCGTAGGAGTCGTCTCACAGCGCCGTCTCTTCACCCAGGTTGCAGAAAAACTTACTGAAAGGGGAGACAAGGAGAAGGCAATTGAAATCCTCGACCTCTGTCAGAAGTGCGTTCCAAAAGAGAATTTCCCTCTCGATATGAGTTATCTCTCCCTTAATAACGAAAGGGATGTGATGATGATAATCGAGGCTTACAAGGATGCGGGCGCCACGGACAAGGCACTTGCTCTTGCAAAGGAATTCTGTGAATCTCTGCTTGTTTCGGCAAAGTTCTATTCGGAGAACTATTATCTCACAGATACCTTCCTCAAGAGGGTTTGCGACCTCCTTTCATACGAAATCGGCCTGGTGGATCGTCTCGGCGACAAGCAGGCAAGCGAGGAATATGAGGAAATCCTTCTCGGGTATATAAACGACATGAACGAATAATCGGATGGGTTCTCCTCTCAAAAAACTTGCCTCGCAAACGGCAATATATGGGTTGAGTACCATACTTGCCCGTGTGATAAACTTTCTCTTCGTGCCGTTCTACACCAGAATGCTCACGACTGAAAGTTATGGAGTCGTAACCGAGTTCATGTCCTACATCGCCATCCTTCAGGTGGTGCTTGTTCTGGGCCTCGAAACCGGATGTTTCCGTTTTGCGAACAAAGAAGGGGCTGATCCTTCAAGCGTTTACAGCACGGCTTTGTCGGCTGTTTTCGGCCTTAGCGCCGCTTTTCTTGCCTGTATGCTGCTTTTCGCATCGCCTATAGCCGCCGCTCTCGGATATGAAGGCTATGATGCGGTGATAAAGTATGTCGGAGGCATCCTCTTCCTCGATAGCGTGACTGCGATTCTCTTTGCAAAACTGCGTCAGGAAAACAGGGCTCTGAAGTTTGCGGCAATAAAAACGCTTAAAATTATCACAGAAACAGGAGCCAACATCTTCCTTTTCTTCTGGTATCCTTCCCACCCGGGCGGACTGCTTTCAAATTTCATATCCCCGGTTCCGGACTTCAGTTATGTGATTTTCGCCATACTGATAAGCTGCGTGGTTTGCGCCCTGGCACTGCTTCCGGAGTTCTTCCGCATAACCTTCTCGTTTGACGGTGAACTGCTCGGAAAGATGCTCGCATATTCGCTCCCGCTTATGGTGGCGGCGCTTCCGGGCATATTGAACGACTTCCTGGACCGAATCCTGTTCAGGTTTTTTGACACTTCGGCTGAAAGTTGGAGAAGTTCGCTCGGTGTGTTCCAGGCTGCGGTCAAACTCTCTGTGATAATGAGTCTTTTTGTGCAGATGTTCCGCTTTGCCGCCGAACCATTCTTTTTCCAGCGCAATCGCGACAAGGATTCGAAGGAACTCTATGCCAAGGTAATGGAATATTTTACTGCATTCTGCAGCGTGGTTTTCCTCGGGGTCATTTTCTATATGGACCTCATAAGTCTCATTCTCGGCCGCGATTTCAGGGGAGGTATAACCATAGTGCCTGTGATGCTTCTCGCCTACATGCTTTTGGGTATGAACTTCAACGTGTCGATGTGGTACAAACTTTCGGGAAAGACATCCTATGCGGTGTATATTACCCTTGCAGGCCTGGTCGTCACCATCCTAATCAATGTTTTCCTGATGCCGCTATACTCGTTCTACGCGACTGCCTGGGCGCATCTTGCATCATATTTTGTGATGATGGTGTTGTCCGCAATACTCGGAAAGAAATACTATCCTATTCCATACAACTGGCTAAAAATTGCCCTCCTGATGGTTGTTATGGGTTTGTTCTACGGCCTCTCATACGGGCTCGGTATGGTGGATTCAATCGCTGAGGGACCGCTGTGGATGAAACTCGCAGTCAATACCGCCCTGCTGCTTCTCTACCTGCTCATTCTTTACGCTCTATTCAAAAGGCAAAAACCCGAAGAACCTGAAGAATCGGAAGAGGTTGCTGAAGAATTTGCAGATGAGATGGAAGCATAGAAAATCTGCCATTTTGTCAGTGGGCTGCCTTTGGCAAGCATATTGAACAAAAAGGGCATAAACAAATGAATTGAAATATGTCAGAAAAAAATAAGCAAGATATTAAGGAACAACCGGCTGAGAAGCCGTCCAAGAAGGTTGCGAAAGACGCTGCCAAAATTGCGGAACTCGAAAAACAGTTGGAAGAGGCAAATGCCGCTCTCGCTAAGGAAAAGGATGATTATCTGCTTCTGATGGCGGATTTTACCAACTTCCGCAGAAAGACGGCCCAGGAGAAAATAGACTTGATTAACAGTGCCTCCAAAGATACGATTGAGGGTATGCTGCCGGTGCTTGACGATATTGAAATAGCCATCAAGACCGTGCGTGAAAATGTCGAGGACAAATCGTCTCTCGAAGGTCTGGAGCTCATCTACAACAAACTTATGAACTATCTCAAATCCAAGGGACTTGAGGTCATCAAGGCAAAGGATGAGCCGTTCAACACCGATTTCCACGAGGCTGTGGCGCAGTTCCCGGTTCCTGAAGAGGATCGCAAGGGACTTGTATTCGATGTCGTGCAGACCGGTTACACTCTCAACGGAAAGGTTATCAGGTTCAGTAAAGTAGTAGTTGCAATTTAGTTATGGCAGAGAAGAAAAGAGATTATTACGAAGTGCTTGGTGTTTCAAAAACAGCGAGTGCAGATGAAATAAAGAAGGCCTATCGTCAGCTTGCAATCAAATACCATCCTGACCATAATCCCGGCGACAAGGAGGCTGAGCAGAAGTTCATAGAGGCTACTGAGGCTTACGATGTGCTGAAAGACCCTGAAAAGAGGAAGAAGTACGACCAGTTCGGTTTCAGTGCATTCCAGGGTCAGGCGGGTCCTGATTTCAGTCAGGGATTCGGCGACATCAACGACATTCTCAACGAGGTTTTCGGAGGAATGTTCGGCGGCGGTTTTGGCGGCTTCGGAAGAGGCGGCGCCCAGAGTGGTCCAAAGGTCTCAAGAGGCAAGAATATCCAGACCAAGGTCGTCCTCACCTTAGAGGAACTTGCCAGTGGTTGCAAGAAAGATGTTACAATAAAAAGATATGAGGCCTGCCACGTCTGCCATGGTCGCGGTGCTAAAAATGCTGCGGACGTAAAAACCTGTCCTGCCTGCAACGGTAGCGGTATGATAGGCCGTACCGTAAATTCTTTCTTTGGTCGCAGCACCCAGTATTCAACCTGCAACCAGTGCAACGGAGAGGGTAAGATAGTCACAAATCCTTGTCCTAACTGTGGAGGCAGCGGTCTTGAGCAGAAGGTTGTTACCTTGCCGGTGAACATTCCTGCCGGAGTTGACAATGGAACTGTCCTCCGCATTCCGGGCAATGGTCACGCAGCAAAGAACAACGGCATCACAGGCGACCTTCTCATAGTGGTACAGCAGGCTGAAAGCGATAAATACGAAAGAGACGGTATGGATGTCCTCTATACCTGCACAATCTCTGCCATAGACGCCATGCTCGGTTGCGAGGTGGATATTCCGCTTCTTGACGGCACATCTGCAAAACAGAAAATCGATGCGGGCTGCCAGAGTGGTATGACCTATAAAATACGCGGCAAGGGTATGCCTAACCCTAATGGCTACGGCAAAGGCGATATGTATGTGAAGGTTGCTGTGTGGATTCCAAAGAGTTTCACATCCGAGGAAAAGGATATGCTCAAGAAACTCCAGAATAGCGAATCCTTCAACCCGTCCAAACAGAAAGACCGCACCTCATTCTTCAGTTGGTTCAAAGAACAATTCAGATAGTGGCAAATTTCCCTCAATTCCTCTCATCCGATATATTCAGGATAATCAGCGAAGTTGCTTTTGAAGAGCACCTTCGTTGCTTCGTTATTGGAGGATATGTGAGGGATTGTTTTCTCGGAAGGGAAAGCAATGACATAGATGTAGTGGTGGAGGGTAGCGGAATAGCCCTTGCGCAGGCTCTTGGAAAGCGTCTCGGCAAGAGTGTCAGCGTGTTCAAGAACTTTGGTACTTCCATGCTTCGCTACAAGGGTATTGAACTTGAATTTGTGGGTGCGAGGAAGGAATCCTATTCCCACGATTCACGCAAACCTTTTGTGGAGAACGGCACGCTTGAGGATGACCAGCTCCGCAGGGACTTCACCATAAACGCAATGGCATTCTCTCTCTGCAAGGAAAATTTCGGAGAACTCGTGGATCCTTTCGGAGGCATCAAGGACCTCTCAAAAGGCATAATCCGCACTCCTGCCGACCCCGACATAACCTACAGCGACGACCCTCTGCGTATGATAAGGGCAATCCGATTCTCCTGCAAACTTACAACCATAGACCAAAGGTTTGAAATATGTAAGGAAAGCAAGGCGAGCATTTGGCGCAACAGGGAAAGACTTTCAATACTTTCACGAGAGAGAATCGTGGAGGAAATGAACAAGATACTGCTTTGCGAAAGGCCTTCTATCGGACTCTGGCAACTTTACGAACTCGGGCTTCTCCAGCAATTTCTGCCTGCCGTTTCCGCGCTCTACGGCACTGAAATGGTGGACGGATACGGCCATAAGGAGAATTTTACCCATACTCTCACTGTGGTGGATAATGTATGCGCTCTCGAGAAGGAGGCAGGCAGGGAGCCTAATCTCTATCTTCGCTGGGCTGCGCTGCTTCACGACATCGGCAAACCTGCGAGCAAGCGTCTCGATGCGAATATAGGCTGGACCTTCTATGGTCATGACATTATAGGTGGCAGGATGGTTCCGGGCATATTCAAGAATCTCAAGATGCCTCTCAATGAGAAGATGAAATATGTACAGAAACTCGTGAGGCTCCATCTCAGGCCTATTGCCCTTGTGACAGATGAGGTAACTGACTCGGCGGTGCGCAGACTTCTCTTTGATGCCGGAGACGATGTTGAAGACTTGATGTTGCTCTGTAAGGCGGATGTGACCTCCAAAAATCCATTCAAGGTTGAGGCTCTCAGGAGTAATTTCGACCTCGTATGCGGCAAGATGGCGGAAATTGAGGCAAAGGATGCCATAAGAAACTTCAAGAATCCCATCACCGGGGAATATCTTATGGAGACTTACAATCTGCCTCCTTGCTCTACTCTCGGACAAATCAAGGAATATGTCAAGGAGGCTATTCTGGACGGCAAAATCGCCAATACCTTCGAGGCAGCTGCCCCTTACGCTCAGGAATATGCCGCAACTCTCGGCTTAAAACCGGTGAAATAAACGGCTTTTGTTAAGTCTCCTATATGCAAATACATTGAGCAGGACAGCGAAAAGGCGGCCCTGCTCTTTTTGAAACCTGACGGACGGGTAAGTCGTTTGAATAATTTTCTTAACTCTGGTCAGGGAGAATTTCTATGCTTCTTGCAAGCACTTCATAGATGGTGCGTTCCTCTCCGGATGATGTGGTGTAGGCCCTGCTTCTTATCCTGCCGGAGACAAATGCCGTCTGTCCCTTTGCAAGTTTAGTTATCGTCTCTGCAGGGATGCTGCCACCCCAGGCCACGATGTTGTGCCAGGTAGTTTCAACCTGAGTGTTTTTTGAAGGCAGCATAATGTTGGTGACCAGGGAAAAATTGGAAACCAGAGATTCGCCTACCTCGGAGACACGGATGTTCCCAATCGTGCCTTTAAGTTCGATTTTGTTGATGTGTTCCATTTGTGTTATCCTTAATGTTAATAAACGCCGGAAAGGTGCGCGCTTCCTTCCGCAGGGGACAAAGTAAAATAGAAAAGAATAATAAAAAAAGGCTTCTCATGCCCATAGGATGCAGATTTTGAAGAATACTGAGAAAATGGGACAAAATTTTCTTTTTACTTGGATTTTGGAGTAAAAGGAAAAAGAAAAAAGTGGGTGAGGAAAAAGAAAAACCTCGTTTGCACCTCTCTCGCAATCCAAAAAGCCTTTGCATTTTTGTCGCACAAAATAATCTTCGGGAATATGAAAAATGTTTTGGGTTATTCAAGATATTGTCTTGAGTGTGGCAATGAGATAGTCTATGGTCGTGAGGGTCGAAAGTTCTGCGACTGTTTCTGCAAGAATAAATACCACAACCGCCTCAGGAACATTCATCTTTCAAGCCGCCGCCAGACTATCTCCGCAATAGAGACCAACTATGAAATTCTTGCGGCTATGCTCAAGACCGGCGTGGATTCCATTTCTCTGCCGCGGCTCGAGAAAATCGGCTTCAAGAGCACTTATACCACTGCGGTCAAGTCCATACGCGGAAAAACCCTTCAATGTATGTGCTTTGACATTGAATACTGCCAATCTGAAACCACGATTTTCGCCCTTCGCCGCAGTAACCCTTTCTTCTACCTTGAAGGTATGTAGAATTATTCGTATCTTTGTGCATTGTAAAATATAGTAAAAATGAAAAAGATTTTAACTGTTGCTGCCACTCTTGCAGCACTAACAATGACATCTTGCAAAATGGAGAATCCCTTATTAAAAGAGAGCACACTTGCATACGGTGCTCCGGACTTCAGTAAGATAAAGATTGAACACTATGTGCCTGCTTTCGAGGCCGGTGTCGCCGAATTGAAGTCAAACGTTGATGCTATTATAGCAGACCCTGCAGAGCCTGATTTTGAAAACACAATACTCAAATTGGAGTATGCGAGTCCTATTCTTGAAAGAGTTGAAGGTGTGTTCTACAACATCAAGGAGGCGCATACCAACGATGATATGGAGCGTATAGCCGAGGAAGTTACACCTATGCTCACTGAAGCCTCAATGTATGTAACCCTCAACGAGAAACTCTTCGAAAGAATAAAGAAGGTTTGGGATAGGAAAGAGGAATTGAACCTCAATCAGGAGCAGTACCAGCTTCTCAAGAAGAATTACGAGAGTTTCACACGCAACGGAGCCCTTCTTCCTGAGGACAAGAAGACTGAATATGCAAAACTTTCTGAGGAACTTTCCCTCAAACAACTCGCTTTCAGCAAGAACTCCCTCGCTTCTACCAAGGCATACGTGCTCAACATCACCGATGAGGCACGCCTTAAAGGTCTTCCTGACTATGCAATAGCAGGTGCAAAGGAAACTGCCCAGGCAAAGGGACTTGAAGGTTGGGCTTTCAC
>JABUTT010000069.1 GCA_021443515.1 Bacteroidales bacterium | reverse complement strand
GCGAGATGAGTTTGCGATGTGCCATAGAGGGGCCTGCAGAGGTGGTGCGGTCTTGGTCTCGCACGGAAACACGGGGTTCTGGTGCGAGGTCTGTGTCAGAAAATTTGCTTTAGAGAAAAATTGTGATTATATTTGCTTGCTATTTTGTCAGTTAACGCTGATGATTACCTTTAGCAAACCGCCATTTGATAGCAAAGGCCGAATTGTAAAACCTCAAGTGCCGACAGCAATCTGATTTGGCTTTATTTCGGGGATGTCTGTAGGCTTAAAATTTGAATAGGCATTAGCAATTTACATTGATTTTAACAAAATTGTGGAGATATGAAAAAAATTCTTAATGTAGTGGCTTGGGGTGCCGTGTTGTGCGCTCTTACGCTTACATCTTGTAACAGAAAAGATCCTAATTCTACATTCAGTTCACTTCCTGAGGAAGATGTGGTAAATCGTCTTGATCTTGCTGCCAGCACTGCCGTAAATCGTTTGCAGTACGATCCGAAGCAGGAGTATTCAATCAATACTCTTTCAAGTTTTACTTCTATCTTGAACGAATACGATCTGAATTCGTTGACAGCTATAGCCGAAGAGATTCTTGAAAGGGATTATCCTGAGGCTGCAAAGCAACTTGCAAACGGAGAACCAATTTCTCCGACCGTAGTGCTTTCGCTCAGTGCGCCTTTGTATTATGGCGTTTATGTCGCTGAAAGCGAAACGAAAAAGGTTAATAAAGTTGAAGAGTGCTCGGATGCCATCATTATCCGCTGTGTAGATCCGGAAGACGGAAAGAACATTGAGACCAAGATTGTGGTTTCAGGTCAGACTTATACATTCGTTGGCATAGAGGCAACTTCTGAAGATATCGGTGCTACAATTGAGATACCGGGAGACGTAGTTATAACTATTTCAAAGGAGGGACAGGAAGTGTTCAGGGCTCACTCTAAGCAGTCATTCATTGTCAATGACTCTGTGGACATTGAAGAAGAAATCTCTTTCGCGAACCTTAAGGGCACGGCCTATGCTCATTTCAGGTCAGGTTCTGCCAACGCAGGTTTCGCGCTTTCTTGTTCGAATGCTGAAGTGATTAACCTTTCTAT
This sequence comes from Bacteroidales bacterium, assembly GCA_021443515.1. Taxonomy (GTDB): domain Bacteria; phylum Bacteroidota; class Bacteroidia; order Bacteroidales; family UBA932; genus Cryptobacteroides. The sequence goes on along the minus strand of JABUTT010000069.1, from coordinate 15,614 downwards.
GGAGGCAGCTCCTATCAAGGCTCCTCTAAAAGAGGAAAATGAGGCTCTGCTTGACCTTTTGTTGAGATCTCTTGATTCGGAAGTTATAGTAGGTGAGACTTCCTGCAAGGTTAGACTCGACATCGCAAATCTTGCTCAGTTTGAGGCTATTGTTTCAAATGTAACTGAGGTACAGGCTTATGCCGATTCTGTCGAAAGGGTTGAGGAGGAAGATGATTTGGAGAAGCATATATATTATGCTCGTACTCTTGCAGATAAACTTAATGAGAATGTATCTTTGATCCTCTACTACAATTCAGATTTTGAGCAGGCGGAGATTAGTTTCATATACGACGAGGAATATGGCGAAGTTATTCCTCTTATCAAATTCGTTGAGGATAACACCATCTACAACCTTATTTCATATTTTGTTGAAGATATATATGATGAGGAATCAGATGAGCATGAGACAAAGGTCAAAGAAGATAAGTTCAAACTAACTGTAGAGGCTATCGATAAGTTTATGGAGGATTATTCGAAGTGGTTCAATACAGAATCGAAACCAAAATAAACTCCGGAATACTTTTATTCTTAATATCACTCGTCCTTTCGGCAACCTCCCATGCGGGAACCCTGAAGGACGGGTTTGTCGCTGATAACCTTAGCGACAACCCGGCTGCAGCGACTGCTGATACCCTCGTCGATGGGGTTGTCGCGGACACTCTCAGCAGGGCAGTGGTGTCGGCAGATAGAAACAACCCTACAATAACCATCAGGGAGGCATCGGTGATAGCTCTCGATGCCATAAGTCTCGAACGATTGCCAAAGTTTCTCGGAAGCGCAGACCCGATACGCTATATCCAAACCGTTTCAGGCGTAATGACAAACAATGAAAGCACTGCCGGAGTCTATGTGCAAGGCTGTGACGAGTCTGCCTCAGCTATAATGATAGGTGATGCAGCAGTCTATTATCCAAACCACCTTCTCGGTATAGGCTCGGGCTTCATAGGAAGTCATCTGAAAGAGGTTTCTCTCGAGAAATCCATACACGGCGCCTCGTCCCCGAATCGTATTGGAGGTCTCATAAACATAGTTCCCGATTCGTCCATTCCGAGGAACTTCACCGGAAACGTAACCTTGGGTCTCATCGCATCGGAAGCTACTCTCAAAACCCCTATGGGCAAGAAGGCTTCATTCAATTTTTCTGCGAGGGCTTCATATATCAATGCCATTTTCGGTCCGTTATTGAAATTCGAGGATTTCAGGACCGGATATGGCTATCAGGATATGAACATGACAATGGGTTTCCAGCCTACCGCAAACGACAAAATCGTGCTTACGAGTTATTTCGGAAGGGACCAGATGAACCTATACGACAAGACAAGCACGGATATAGTTCCAAGGTGGCGCAATGGCGCTGTTTCGCTTTCTTGGGACCATCATTTTTCCGACGGCAATCTTTCCCACACTGCCATCTGGGCGAGTCATTACGGCAACAATCTGAAACTATGGACAGGTACGATTTCGGCTTCGTCCCGCTCCAATATCCTCTCATACGGCGTCCGCCAGCGTTTTGACATCTCGGTCGGCGAGTCGGGGAATATTCAGACGGGCTTCGAATATACCTTGAATCAGACTCTCCCTCTTTGGATCAACTCGACAGGCGAAGATGTAATCGTGCAGAGGGATGTGAAATATGATTTCGCCCACGAGGCTTCAATTTTTGCTGACTATATGTTTCACAAGGGCATATTCGGTTTGAAGGCAGGTGTGAAGGGGACTTTCTGGCATAACGGCGGTCCAATGCTCTCCTTAGACCCGAGACTTTCGTTATCGTTCGATGTCGCTCCTAAGCATACTCTTACCTTTCACGCGGGACTCTACCACCAATATCTCCATAAGATAGCGATATTCGACTGTGGCCTGCCGGGGGATTTCTGGACGGTTGCGAGCAAGGATCTTCCTTCGGAAATGGCAATATCCACCACTCTCGCATATAACTGGTCATCGACTGACGATATGTGGTCGATTGCCGCAGAGGTCTATGGCAAACGCATATTCAGAACTGCAAAGTGTGCAGCGAGTGTGATTTCTCTCGTGGACAAGCAGTTTGATTATGCCTCGGCAATGTGCATCGGAGACGGCTATAACTATGGTTTTGACCTCACTGCCACAAAGACTCGCGGCATATTCAAGGGCTATGTTTCCTATTCGTTCTGTATGGCGATGCGCCGCTTCGAGAAACTTGGCTATTATTGGATTCCGGCTGACAATACCCGTCGCCACAATCTCAACATAGTGGCTACCGTCAATCCTTGGCGCAACTGGAACTTCGGAGCGAGTTTCGTGCTTGCCACGGGCACGCCTTATACCGCACCACGCTATAGTTATATAGTGGCCAACCGCATAATTGCGCAGTATTCGGCCTACAACGCCAACTTCCTGCCTCTAACTCACCGTCTCGACATTTCGGCCGACTGGACAGTGCTCAACAGGGGAAGACATACCCTCGTCATAGACTTGTCGGTCTATAATGTCTACAGTCACTCCAATATCCAGTTCATACTTCCTATGAGCCAGAGTGCACTTACTCTCAAGCAGATTGCCTTGCTTGCCATTCCTATTCCGTCACTCAGCCTGACCTATCGTTTCTAAGTATGAAAAAGTTTACATCATATATAATTTCACTTATTTCGCTGAGCCTTCTCGCAGGCTGTCAAAAAAATACTCCGATGGAGCAAATCATCGTTGTAGAGGGCTGGATTCGCAATTCGGAGAAACCTGTCGTCCTGCTTCACAAGGCAATCGGAGCGGAGGAGAGTTTCGAGTCCATGGCGGATTTGATGAATGACAAAATGATATCCAGGGCGAAGGTCACAATATCCAATGGAACTGAAAGCGAGATTATGTACGGTTTTTTGTCCCCGAATTATATACCTCCTACAGAATATACCACCGCCAATATGGTGGGTGAGGCCGGTCGAGAGTATGAGATTACCGTGGAGTATGCCGGCAAGACACTTACGGCAAAAACCTCAGTTCCCTACCCTGTGAAAATTGAGAAACTTGACACAATGCACACTCGCTATTTCGATGCGGAGAAAAGGAGACTCAGGCTGAAACTTCACTGGAAGGATGATCCCGCAACTGAGGATTATTATGCACTCTACTTTCATTATGAGGACTTTAACCAGTATTCTCTTTGCCAGAACGGCGTTTTCACCGATGAAAAGGCTGACCCAGAGACAGGAATGATGAGCGTCGATGTCTATCCAAGCAGTTGGCTGAAAATGGCTGCGATAGAGAAGGAAGAAGAGCGCATCGAGGAGATGAAAAAGCTTCGTACCTCCTGGTTCCATGAAGGGGAGAAGGTGACTCTTATGCTCGTGCATATCGACAAGACAACCTGGGAAATCCTTGAATCTTACAGGGAATCGGGCATGGCGGGTATGTTCATGCCTGTTTGGACCAATCCCCTAACCAACATTAACGGCGGCGTGGGCTATTTTGCGGGTATGGGAAAGGATGTCCTTCAGGTTCAACTCTGAGAGGCTCAACTGTAAGAGGTACAATCAAATTAAAACGCAAATTCTCGATCGGGACTGCACGATTTTGCCCATAAATCACTATCTTTGCGCCTCGAAAATTAAAAACAAGCAAATAAAAATGAAAAAGATTATTCTTGCTATGGCTTTTGCCGTAGTTGCTCTTATGAGCGTAGGCTGCAAGCCAATTGTTACAAAGGATTGTATCTATACTGTCAAGGAGGGTTCATTCTATTTCGAGGATGATCTCTTCAAGGTAATTAAAGTAAGGGATGCTGTCGTAAGCAAGGCATTCGATGGCCAGAGCCAGAAAATACTTACAGGCGACCCGGAGCAGTGCAAGACAGAGGCTATCAAGTGGTTTAACACAGGTATGGCAAAGGTGACAGATGAAGAAATTCTTGACCTTCTTTCAAACGGCGAGTATTTCGAAATCATTTTCACCGACGGCTACAAGGAGGGCACTGAGGAAGTGAATATTCTCGCATCAAGAATGTGGTCTAAGAAATAGCTGTAAAGAGAAACATTCTTAAAATGGATTCAATCAGATAGTTCATAACCTAAAATAATTGGGAGTTAGGCGAAAGTCCAACTCTTTTTTTTTCAATACATAGTTTATTGTGCCTTTGGCTGTATTCCCTTTTCTATGTCTTTTCTTCCAAAAACCTCTCGCATATATCGAGATATTTTATTATATTTGAGGGTTAAAACACAAAAATAACTAAATAAAAACCTTAAAAAAAACGCTATTATGAGGAGATTTCTTCAAATTCTGTGTCTTGCTACAGCGATGATGGCCGGAACAATTTCGGCATTTGCGCAGAGCAAGCATACAGTCAGAGGAGTCGTTACTGACGCAGACGGACTTCCTCTCATGGGCGCAGGTGTCATTATTACAGGCACAAGCACCGGAGTGGTAACCGATATGGATGGTAACTTCTCAATCCAAGTGGCTGACAATCAGTCTCTTGAATTCTCATTTCTCGGCTACGAAACAGTAGTAGAGAAAGTCGGCCAAAGAGCCATTATTAATGTGATGATGGAACCAAACAACGTGCTTGAAGATGCAGTCGTTGTAGGTTACGGTACTCAGTCACGCAAGACCCTTACTTCCGCTATCGCGCACGTGGATGGCGACAAACTTGCAGACGCTCCTGTTTCTACAGTCGGAGACGCCCTCAAGGGTAAGGTTACCGGTCTTCACATCATTTCCAACAACAACCTTCCTGGTGAGGCTCCTTCATTCCTCATCCGTGGTGGTTCTTCAATCAACATGAGTAATGCACCTCTTTGCCTCGTTGACGGTGTGGAGCGTTCTTTCGAAGACCTCAACCCTAACGACATCGAGTCAATTGAAGTCCTCAAGGATGCGGCTTCTACTTCAATTTATGGTAGCCGTGCATCCAATGGTGTTATCCTCGTAACTACTCGTACAGGTAATCAGTACAAGGGTCCTCAGATTGAGTTCAACGCAGAAGTCGGTTTTACTTCTCCTTCTCGCAGATGGGCTCTTGCAAACTCTACCCAGTACCTCAACATCGTTCGTCCGGCAGCTGCTCAGGGTCCTAACCCTTCTCTCGTGCTCGATGGTAAGAATGGTGCAGGTATCGGCAACACAGATGCTACTGCAACCTACTCAACACGTTATCTCGCCGAGGGTGAGGCAGTGCCTGCAGGTCAGCTTTGGATGTATGACCCGGTTGATCCAAGCAAGGTTATTACCTACACCAACAGGGATTGGCAGTCAGAATGGTACAAACCGGCTCTTTACCACAAGGAGTACATCGGTATCAACGGTGGAAACCAGAATATAAAGTATGCTGCTTCAATCGGTTACCTTCAGGATCTCGGTATGGTTGCCATGAGTGCATATCAGAACTTCACAATGCACGGAAGCACCAAGTTCAAGATTACAAAGAACCTCGAGGCTACTACCACTTTCGACTTTACAAGGAACCTCAAGAACCCTATGACCAGTGACTACTTCGCAGCTCTCGGTCGTGGTATCATGATGTCTCCAACCCACATTGGCAAATATCCTGACGGTTCATTCGCAACAGGTGGTACCAACAAAAACCAGCAGACTGCAGAGTTCTACGAGACTTTCTATGATCGTGAGAACAGCCGTCAGAAGTTCATGGGTAGCCTTGCTCTCAAATGGAACATTACTGACTGGTTCACAGCAAATGCACAGTATGCTTACTATGACAACTCATATCGTGGAAGTTACTATGCTTATGGTCAGGTAATTTCTCCTGAGGGTGGTATTACAAACAACTTCATAACAGGAACAAGACCTACATCTGAGTCTCGTACCCAGACAACCCAGCACAATGTTCAGGCTTACCTTGCTGCCAAGAAGGACATCAAGAAGCACAAGATTGATGCTACCCTCGGTCTTGATTTCTCATTCTCTGCTTACAACAAACTCGAGGCTTCTTCTTCAGGAGCAGAAAACGACAAGTTGCCATTCATCCAGAGCGGTTCAAAGGGTGATGTGACTACGGGTGTGGTTTCTACTTTCGATGCATCGAACACCGAGTACAATACAAACAGAATGTCTTACTTCCTCCGTGCAGGTTACAACTATGCAGACCGCTACATTGTTTACGGTACCTTTCGTGCTGACGGTAGTTCACTCTTCGCAAAGGGTAACCGCTGGGGCTTCTTCCCTTCAGGTTCTGCTGCATGGGTTATCAGTGAGGAGCCTTTCTTCTCGGATGTAAAGGCTAAGATGAACACTCTCAAGTTGCGTGTATCTTATGGTGTCACAGGTAACGACAACATCAGCCGTACAGCGCCTCTTGGCTCATACAGCCTTAGCGACTATGCAGGTAGCGCAACCCTCCTTCCTTCAGTCATGCAGAACTCGGGTCTTAAGTGGGAGAACACAAGCCAGCTCGACATCGGTATCGATATGGGCTTCGTTCACGACCGTGTACGTCTCGTTCTCGACTACTACAACAAGAGAACTGACAACATGATATTCTCCATCACTCTTCCTGATACAGGCCAGTTCAGTTCAGTTCAGGCAAACGTAGGTAGCGCACGCTTCTATGGTTTCGAGGTTGAACTCCACACTGTGAACATTGAAAGAAAGAACTTCAGCTGGGAAACCGACCTTACATATTCATTCAACCGTAACGTCGTTCTCAGCCTTCCTGAAGAATATGCTTACGACATCAAGGATATGGATGGTAACCCTACAGGAGAGAAGGGCTATCGTATAGGTGGTTACACTACTGCAAACGGTTACCGCTTTGGTGGTACTGCAGTCGGTGAACCTCTCGGCCGTATTTGGGGTTATAAGGTTGCCGGTATCCTCCAGAATGATGAGGAGGCTGCTGCAGCATATTATGACACTCAGAGCCATGGTTACCGCCGTTCAGACGGACTTTCAATCACCGGTCGTAAGGACGCGGGTGACTTTGAGTGGGTTAACCGTTATGGTACTGCAAAGACAGCTGACGGAGCTGAGCAGATTGACGCTCAGGATATGTTCTGCCTTGGTAATGTGACTCCTCACTCTATGGGAGGTTTCAACAATACCATCCGCTGGAATCGTCTCACCTTCAAGATTTACTTCGACTACGCTATCGGCCACTCTATATATAATTATATGAAGACCCGTATGGTGCAGAACACTCTCGGTTACTCTAACTCTAACGTGGATGTAAATCTCTTCAACCAGACTTGGCGCAAGCCGGGCGATGGAAGCCAGGTGGCTCGTTTCTTCCCTAACGACGCCGACTATGGTAACCGTAACTACTCGCGTGCTTCAGACTTCAACGTCGAGAACGCAAGTTACCTCTGCCTCCGTGATGCATCCATCTACTATGACCTTCCTGAAAAGTGGGTTAGCAAAATGCACATGAAGAAGTTCACCATCGGTGTTACAGGCAATACCCTTTGCTACTTCACAAAACTCAGTGGCGCAATCTCTCCTGAGACCGGTATCGCTGCTGATGCAGGTGGCGCAGACCTCTACTCATCAGTTCAGATGGGTTCATCCAACTCTAATATAATGCCTTCAGCTCGTAAGGTAATGTTTAACATAAAGATTACTTTCTAAGGAGGACTGAACAATGAAAAAGACATTTATTACAATATCTATAGTAATTGCCGCTGTGATTTCACTTGCATCCTGCAAAAAGGATCCGCTCGATATCACTTACGGTATGAGTTTGAACTCCACAACAATGTGGAAAGACCCTTCAGACCTTACTCAGTCTGTTCCGGGTATCTATCTTCGCCTCCGCAACTATTTCTCTGATAGTGAGTGTAACGTATTCTATTTCGGAGAAATTCGTGTAGGTGACTCAATGTGGGGCCCATCTATCGAGGCAAAGGTTGCCGACAACTTCAAGATCGGTGTACGCCACAACCTTCTCAATGGTTCGACTACCATCGGTTGGAGTGGTCTTTACTCTACAATCGACCAGGCAAACGCCGTTCTCAAGTATGCAGACAAGTGCAGGGCTACACAGGATGTAGTGGATTGGGCACGCGCTCAGGCTTATTTTGCTCGTGCATACTGCTACTTCTGGGCAGCAAGAATCTGGGGTTATTGCCCTATCAACCTTAATCCTGTTGAGTCAACAACTCAGGAAGAGTGCTATCCAAAGCAGCACACTCCTGCAGAAGTTCTTGCACAGGTTGGTGAAGACCTCAAGGCTTGCGAGCCTATAGTTGACCAACTCGGTACCAACAAGTATTTCGGTACAAAAGCAGCCTTCTATATGCTCAAGGCTGAATACGGTCTCTGGATGTATTCTACCCAGAATGGTGGCGAGGAGTATCTCACTCTTGCTGAGGATGCGCTCAAGGCTCTTGGAATCTCTTCAAGCGGTCTTCTTACAAACTACGGCGACATCTTCTCTCGTACAAACAAGGTGAACAATGAGGTTATCTTCGCTCTGAACAACACCGCTACATCAAAGGCAGGTTATCAGGTATATTTCTTCCATCCTGAAAATGCTATTGCAAAAGAGTATCAGAACAAGAATGGCGGTCCTGTTCCAATCGACGCAACTCAGTGGTGGTCATATCCACAGAGCTTCGTGGACTACCTCAAAGCTTCTGAGGCTGCAGGTGACAAGCGTGTAAAGACTAACCTCGGTTACGGCCCTTACTCTTCAGCAGCCGACAAGCACGAAATCACCTGGTGCAACAAGTTCCTCGGTGATATGAGCGTTACTCCGGTTGTTCGTGACTGCGACCACCTCTACTATCGTTATGCTCAGGCTGTCCTTATGGATGCTGAACTCAAGTACTACAAGAAGGACTATGCAGGTGCAAACAAGTCTCTCAACATCATTGCAAAACGTGCCTACGGAGTTGACAACAAATACACAAGTCTTTCTCCTAATGATGTCCTCAAGAATATCGTTACAGAATATACCCTTGAGTTCCCTGCAGAAGGTGTGATTTGGTTCGCACTCATCCGTACAGGCGCTATTTGGGATTATGAGCCAAACAACGAGCGTCCGGGCGTTACTTTCCGTGATATGAAGGAAAAGAACCCTAACATTCTCCTTTGGCCTATCGCTAACGGTTCTATCAACAAGAACCCTGGAAACATCACTCAGGTTCCGGGTTGGAATTAAAAAATGACAATTATGAAGAAAGTATTAGTAATATTTGCAGCGTTGGCACTTGTTTGCTTCTCTGCTGCATCTTGCCAGAAAGTAAATCTTGACGGCGCTGACACAAAGACTCTGACTATTTCATACGACCTTGACGGTAACAGCATTGCAAATTTCTCCGCAGCAGGAGAAGAGGTCATTAAGGCTGTAGTAATCAATCAGGGCGGATTCAAAAGAGACATCGACTGGACTGTTGCAGTTGACAATGCTCCGGATTGGATAGCAGTGGAGAAAACAACCGTAACTACAAAATTCACAGGCACATACGGAGGGGATGACGCTGATGTTATCCATAAGGCGGTTAAAATTACCGTTCAGCCAAACACTTCAGGTGTTAAGCGTAATGCCGTGATTCGTTTCACTGTTGCAGATGGAGGTTCTATCTCAACCACAGTAACTCAGAATAAATAATGAAAGTAAAATTCTTGAAAAGTCTCTTATGGGTAGCGGCAATTTCACTTGCTGCTGCCTGTAAACCGGACATTAACGTCAACCCTCCATCTCCGGTACCACCGCAACCTACACCGGAACCAACTGTCGTGACAGAACCGGCTCCGTGTGACAATAAAATTGTCGCTCATCGTGGAGGTGCCGCTGAGGCCAACTTGCCTGACAACTCTCTCGCAGCTCTCAAGTATGCAATGGGTTTGAAGGTTTATGCAATGGAGTGTGACATTTACTGGACAAAGGATAATAATATCGTCATTGCCCACGCAGACGGTAACTACAAAATCAATGGTCTGCTTCCTTGGGAGCATACATTGGACGAACTCAGGAAAGCGGGTAATCTCAAAAACGGAGAGCAACTCCCTTGCCTCGAGGACTTCCTCAAGACCGTGATGGTAGAAGGAAACTGCACAAGGCTTTGTCTTGACATCAAGTACACCAGCCCTAACGCTTATGCTTCTCAGGCTGTGGCTCGTGCTTGTGAGATTATCAAGAGCAAAAGTGGCGAGAAATTCTGCGAATTCATTTGTACGAGCAACACAACTACCGCAAAAACTGCAGCAAGTTGTATGGTTTCCTATAAAATCCCTGTGGGCTGGATGGCGAATTCAGGCCCTTCAACCTACAAGAGTTATGGTTTTACTTGGGCTAACCTTTCCACAGATTATCTCACTAAGACGGGACCTCGTACTATCGATGAGTTTGTAAATGCAGGTATGCAAGTCAGTGTATTCAATGTTGACAAGGAAGGCAGTACAGATTCAAACGCTACTTCAGACAACTCGTACTACATCGACAACTACAGCAAGTTGCGTTGCATTTGCACGAATTATCCTAAATGGTTAAAAAATCAATTAAAATAACAAGTAAACAAGTATGAAAATTATTAACAAAGTATTGGCGGTCTTCGCTTTTGCTGCAGCAGCAGTTGCCTGCGCGCCTAACGAAGTTACTCCAACTCCGACTACTCCTTCTGCCAAGTTTGTAAAGAAGAGTATTTCTGTCTCAAGGGTTGGTGGCACTCAGACTGTGTCGCTCAACGCCAATTGCGATTGGACTGTTACAAATGATTATGAGTGGGTGAAAATTTCCCCTCTTTCAGGTACTTCAGCTACAAAAGACATTACTATAACTGTCGCAGAGAATCCTGCCGAGATTAACCGTATTGCAAGTATTTTCCTTCAGGGTGCAGGTGCAGCAAAAGCTGACACTCTCGTACTTACCCAGAAGGCAGCCGGTGGTTTTGATGGTCATATCAAGGATGCCGAATCATTCTTCGACTTTTTGGAAGAAGTTCCTAACCTCGGAGAAAGCGATGTTATAGAACTTGATGCAGATGTCAATCTTGGTGGCGAGGCAATCACTCCTATCATCTCATTCGTATCTGTACTCAAGGGTAATAACCACTCAATCTACAACTTCACCATCACTTCCTCAAATTCTACTTCAGGTCTCATCCTTTCTAATAGCGGAACAATTAGCGACCTCATCATCGGTACTGCGGATGGCAAGAAGTGGGACGGCACAACAAAGATTAACTTTGCTGACGAGATAGTTGGTAGTGCTGCAGGTATTATTGCAGTCAACAGTGGTACGGTTGAAAATGTTACCAACTTTGCTTCAATCGACTTCAATGCATCAACTGACGCAAACGATGGTTGCGTGGGCGGTGTTGTCGGTAGCATAGGAACTCCTACAGCTGTTCTCAAGAACTGCCACAACTATGGTGCTGTCACATTCACAGGTACTATGGGCGCTCGTGCTTGTATTGGTGGTGTCCTCGGATTCACTTCTCAGGCCGGAGCTGTTGTCGAAGGTTGCCAGAACCACGCTTCAATCAATCAGGCAACCGTAAATGCCAAGGAATTCACAATCGGTGGTGTGATTGGTCGTGCAAACACTAAGGTTACTGCAATTGAATGTAAGAATGATGGTAACGTATCCTACACTTACTCCGGAAAGCCTGGAACTTATATCCATATCGCAGGTATTCTCGGTGCAGGTTATTCAGGATGTGAACTCATCAACTGCGAAAACACAGGTGAAGTTTCTTCTTGCATCCTCCAGGTTAACCGTATTGGCGGTATTGCAGGTACAATCAACACAGGTGGTAAAATCTCAGGTTGTGTGAACAAGGGTGCCATAACTATTGCTCAGCAGGCTAATGACAACTGGCAGGGTATCGGCGGTATTTGCGGCTTCGAGGAAAAAGCCTCTGAGACTTCTCCATTCGTGATTGAAAACAGCATTAACGAGGGTCTTATTTCAATTGACATTACAAATGCCACAACTCATAACAACAAGGCTGCAGCAGCCGGTATCATCGGTTCTTCTTGCTCATATATTGAGGTTTACGGATGTACCAACAAGGGTAATGTCGTAGGTAAAAACGCAGCAAGTGGCCTTCTTTATACTGGCGGTATATGCGGACTTTACCGTGGTGGCAATCCAAGTTGCAACTTCCACGACAATGTAAATGAAGGTGATGTTACCCTTACAGCAACTGACGGCGCTGCCGGTGGTGTTGTAGGTAACTGTGCAGTTGCTGCAAGTCAGATTAAGTCTTGTACAAACACTGGCAAGATTACATTCAGCCTTGCTTCCGCTACAGGTTCTATCGCAGGTCTTGCTACTCCTTCTCTCAACTCTTGCGCAGTAGGCGGTACTGTCAACGACACTGAGGTAACTGCCTCTAACTTCGCTACTTACATCCAGGGATCCGCTTCAACAGGCGTTCCTGTAGGTTGCTACTTCGTTGGAGGTTCTGCTGCTGATTATGTTTCTGCAACTCCTGCAACCATCGGCATTATCGCTGCCGGTGAGTCTAAGGACATCAATGTTGATGCAAACTGCGAGTGGACTGCCACTTCTTCTGAGGCCTGGCTCACTCTTTCTGTCGCTACAGGCGAAGGTGCCGCTACCGTAACTGTAACAGCTGCCGAGAACACTGAAAAGACTCCTCGTACTGCGACAGTCGAGTTCGTAAGCAAGAAGGATGCAACTGCAAAGGCAACAGTAACAGTCAACCAGGCAGAGCACATTGACGGTCTGAAAGACAACAAGATTACTTCTGCCGCAGACTTCAAGGTATTCCTTGCCCTCGCTGCAGACGCTGCCGAGACCGACACTTACACCCTCGAGGCTGATGTGGATCTTACAGGTGTTACAATAACTCCTGCTCCTTCATTCGCAGGTACACTCGATGGTCAGAACCACAAGATTTCAAACATCGTTGTAAGCAGCGATGGAAAGGCAGTTGGTCTTATCGAGTCTCTTACAGGTGAGGTTAAGAACCTTGTAATCGGTTCTGCTGATGGCAGCACATACGATGGAACTTCTAAGTTCGTTACTGCATACAATGCAAGTGATGCATACGCTTATGTTGGTGCAGTAGCTGCTAAGGTTTCCGGAGGTAAGGTTACCAATGTCGTCAACTATGCAAGCTGCGGTGTTGATTCTGGTGCCAATGGAACTCGTATCGGTGGTCTTACAGGTTATGCAATCGGTGCAACTTTCACAAATTGCAAGAACTATGGTACGGTATACAATACCAATGCATCGATGGCTTCTACAAGTTATCTTGCCGGCATAGCATCTTGGCTTGATACAACCCCTTCTACATTCACATCTTGCGAAAACCATGGTGATATCACAAGTACTTCAGGAAAAGTTCTTCGTATCGGCGGTATCTCATCTGAAAACAGGGTTGATGGAGTTGTATTCGATCAGTGTAAGAACTACGGTACTATCCACCACGAGCCTAATCCTGTAGATGGTTCTAACTGGGCTGCAATTGCAGGTATTTGCGGTCAGTCTAATGGTAATGCAACTACCATTCAGGCTTGTGAGAACCGTGGATCAATTACCTCGAAGAACCACAAGCAGGTTGTCCGCCTTGGCGGTATGATAGGAACAATCCATACCAGTGTTAAGGTTCTTGGTTGTACAAACTACGGTGACCTCTCTTTGATTTATGACCAGGAAACTGCTATCGCTAACTGGGAAGCAGTCGGTGGTATGGCTGGTATTTGCGAAAACAAGACCGGTGAGGAAATCAAGAACAATGTCAATGAAGGTAATATCTATCTCAAGGTTAATTCTAATGTAAGCCACGCCAACCATGTTGCCGCTGCGGGTATCGTTGCAGTTCCTGGAAATGGTGCTTTTGAAGGCAACATTAACAGAGGTAGTGTTTATTGCGAGAATACTGCCACTGAGAAAGGTAGCGCTATCGCAGGTGGTGTAATTGGACTTATCATACGTACTACTCACACAGGAGAGGAGAACTATGGTGATGTTACTGCAGTTTCTGCAAGTGAGGCTCTCAATTCTTCAACTGCTGCAGGTAATACAATTGTTGCCGCAGGTGGTCTCTATGGCGTAAACTCTATGGCTTCTCCAATTAACGGCAAGTCCAAGGGTGCAGTTTCCGCTACTTCTGCAAGTGGCACACCTGCTGCCGGTGGTCTTGTAGGCTGGCAGGCTGCTTCTTCTGAGGTTTCAGGTTCTTACGCAGGCTCTGTAAATGGAGTAACTGTCACAACTGCTAATCTTACAGACCTCGTGGTTGGTAAGAACGCTGGTACAGTTGGTACTGTAACCCTTCTTCCTTAACTAATCTCTTTCAATGAGAACATCATTGAGATTCCTTTTAATACTCCTGCTCCTTGTCGGCTGCAAAGCCAAGGGGCAGGAGCCTTTTGATTGGGATGAATATTATAGGACGCATCCATACGAATTGAAACCGATAGATATTGCTCCGACAACCGCTCTTGGCAAAGAGGGTGAGGACACCAAGGGTTTCCGTTATGCAATCGGCTATTCTGTCAACATTCTTGACGATACCATCGAGCAGGAACTCCAGGCGCTGCAGAAGGCGGGAATCAGGTATATTGAGTTAAAGTTCAAATACTCGGGAGGTTACAACTTTCAGTCGAGAACAGACGAGGATATTCTCAGCCATTTTGATACTATTTCCCATCTTCTCGAAAAGTATGAAATCACTCCGTGGTCCATCCACTTGCCATACGACAATGCCTCTTGGACCAATCCCGGCGCTGTTGACGAAAAAATTAGGAAACAGTCTGAGGATTATCTTCTGAGGGTTATCCGTCTTACGGCGATATTCAAGGTCAAGTGCTATGTGCTTCACGCAGGCAAGGGAACCATAGGCAATATGTCAACTGCCATTTCCCAGGCAAAAAAGACCATAACGGTGCTCAAGGAGGCGGCAAAGGCGAATGGCGGCAGAATCTGCGTCGAAAACCTTATAGGTTCGCTCGCTTACAATTGGGAGGATTTGCAGGCCATTGTCAGTGATTTTGACGATGTCTATACGACTCTCGATGTAGGTCACGCAAACATCAATATGGGCCATCCATCCGAGTATGCCAAGCAAATGGGTACGAAACTGGGAACGGTCCACATCGACGACAATTTGGGCTCGACGGACAACCACCTTCTTCCGGGCAATGGCAACATCCCCGACTGGAAGGAAATCTATGAGACCTTCCTCAACGTTAATCGTTACAGAGGTGTGTTCATCTTTGAGCCGAGTGGCACAAGTTATTCGGCACAGGAAGCAGCCGACGCCTATAAGAATTTCATCTGGCCTAAGTTGAAACCTCAAAAAGAGGAGTAACAGGCCTCATTTTAAGATTTTTCCTTAAATCCCGAGAGTTAAATTAAACTTTCGGGATTTTTGTCGTTATTATTATTATTATTGTTATTATTATTATTATTATTATTCGAAAATTATTATATCTGCAAAGAATAGACCGACTTAACGTCCAGGATTCTAACCGATAACATCAATCTCCAAAATATTATGAAGAGAATAGTCACAATCCTATGTATCTCACTGGGTTTGGGAATGTTTTTTGTTTCCTGCCAGCGTGACGTACCTAACATTACGTATGTCAATGAGATAAACCACGAATCTGATTTCAGTGGCATAATTGCAGCCATCGAAAGCCAGACCACAACTCTCCAGCAGAAG
>JABUTT010000134.1 GCA_021443515.1 Bacteroidales bacterium | reverse complement strand
ATATCCTTGACTTCAACGCCATACTGCTTCGTTGCTGCAGAGTTTGCCTTGATGGTGTAAGTCGAATTCTTTATAAAGTCATTCTGGGTAACACCAACGTGTGCAGAAACCTGCTGAACGGCAACATCCCTGACATCCCAGTCACGCAGAACAATACCGAGACCGCCGGTTCCCTTCTGGTCATTAAGCACAAGACGAAGCACAAGCACCTCACCTGCCTTGATTTCAGAGACTCCGCTCGGAACGAGGTCTTTAAGATTGCCCTCGTAAGTCTTTACGTAGGTCGAACCACCTTCAGTATCTGCAGGGTGAGTGACAGCAATTACGAACCTGCCGTAATCGGCAAACTTGAACGGAAGAGTATAGAACGGACGCGGAGTCCATGTCAAAGACGATGTTCCGTTATAGGTTGTACTAACCATGAATGGATTGTTTGCTCCGCTCTGGCCGCTGTAGTTCCAAGTTGTAGAGCCATCATAAATCCTGTAAGGGAACTTCATGAAGTTGATGAGTTGACCGGTCTTGTTTTCACCCTCAGGGAGCATCTCAACGTGAGGATCGGTACCGTCCTCAACCCCTGTATAGAACTTACCGAGTACAGGAAGGTCTGGGAAATAGATAGTCCAAAGATTGGAAATGATGCTGGAGTTTACAGCGCCGTCAACCTTAATGATTGAGATTTTGTCTATCTGAATCTTACTGATAAGGTGACGATAATCAAGGCCGACTGTGACACCATTGGTCAAATAGTCCTTGTCGGCAGCCTGCACGCCCACAAAACGCTCATAGTCGCAGTTGCTCACTGTCATATCCAATATACCCGACTTATTGTCTGCAGCCATAGTGAGTCCTTCAGGCTCTGACCATGAATGAAAAGTATGTTTACCATTCTTGGTCTGCCAATTAAGTTCGCGTGAACCTTGTTCTGCAGTAAGACGACCCGCATTGGTTTTAGACAATTTATAAGTGCCCCAATTCTCTTCAGGAGTTGCACCTTCGGTAGGAGCTGTATAGAACTCGTGCATACGGAACACCACAGGGATGTTACTCGACTTAGCTTCTGCTCCGGTACCGCTATGGTACCTGAGATAGTACCAATCTGCCTCAACCATAGTTTTGTAGGTATCCGCCTTCGTAATAACCTGAGCAGAACCTGAATACTCGGCGACACGGAAGAGCACGGAGTCAGAGCCCTCGTTTCCTATAGGAAGTTTCTCGGCGCAAGAAGCGCAAATTATCGAAATAATGGCTAATGCCAAATATCTGTTTATCTTCATAATTCTTCTTTAAATGTTGCCGATATAACCTATGAAATTAAGAGCGGAGTTGTTGGTGGCAATGTTGCCGTTGTGGTCAGTATCAGGGTAGTCATCACCGCTGGTAGATGCTCCGACAAAACTTCCCACGAAATAGCCACCGCCATTCTCATTAGGTTCAGTGTAAGGAGTAACCGAATATGCTATATTACCATAAGAGCCACAATCCTTAGCTATCATCACAGAGTAAAGATGAGCTCCGAATGCACTGCCCGTAAAGTAAATCTCATTGTTAATTGATGTAGCAGCATAAGGTTCAATAGCGCAGAAAGACTTGCAGTCGTGAATCAGGGTTCCACTATCAGCAGTTGCTGAAGTGTTTCCTCCGAGACCGCCAAGATAACTTCTACCATATTTGGTACTTGGTCCGATAGTGACACTCTTCACCTTTGCGCCTTTCACGGCTCCGGAAACAAGGCAGTTGGCGAATTCGAGAGGAAGATTCTCTCCGGTGATTTCCTTTCCGAAAAGACCTCCGACAGCGATATTGGTGCCTGATGCAGAGCTGCAATCAACAGTAAGATTGAGTGTACAGTTCTTTGCGCCGCCTCCGGCGAGTCCCATAAGACCTCCGACGGAATAAATACCGCTTGTACAATTGTTGGTTATGGTTATCTGAGGTTCGCTGCCGTTATAGGAAGCAAGAGATACGTTGTTGATAGGAATACCGCCTCCGGTAACCTGACCGGCAACAAGACCCTGGTAAACCTCACCGGCAGCCTCCGCTCCGTCAGGATTGCTTACGGTTACGCTAAGATTGCCCCTGAAGCATATATCCGAAACGGAAGCGCTGATAAGTTTTCCTGCAACAACACCCGCAGACAACACTGAATTGTCGGCATCCTTTGCCTTAACGTTTATGGCAATATTTGTAAAGCGGATATTCTCCAGAACACCGCCTGTACATTTCAGAGAGAGAGCCGAAACCTCATCATACTTTGTCTCGTATTGAGAAATGTTGGCATCCCTGAGTTCGAGATTGCTTATCTTACCTTCCTGGTTGCTGAAAAGAGCATTGCGAACACCCTTTAAGAAGTGGTATTGGCCATCAAAAACAACGTTTGAAGGAACGGTAACCGCAGTATAGCTCTGATTTGTCGGGAAATCAAGATGCACAACCAATTCAAGTTTACCTGTCTCAGGGTTGTGAACAAGAATCTGCTGGGTAGAAGTGGCATAACTCTGGTTATTCGAGATGGCATTGAGGAATTTCTGAATATCGAAATCATCGATGACAGGGTCATCCGGATCCCAAGGATCCTTAACCTCTTCCCTATCAATCACGCCGGACACTGTCTTGATGTCGAGACTGTAGGTCTGGCCTGCAAGAAGTCCCGTAGAAGCATCTCCAAGATTGTGTGGGTCGTCAAGAGCCTCCACATTGAATGAGAGGTAAAGACGATTGTCAACATGGTTCAGGCTTGAATAGGCATATTTACCCGGTTCAAGATAGATGGTGACATAACCTGTCTCTGTATCCTTTACGGTAGGGACTGTACCCGCACAGTAATCGGCGTCAGTATAAAACTCGAACTTGAGTCCGTCAGCCTCTGTGTATGAGAGACGATAGGAATTGCTCATTCCCGATTTGTTGAACCAATATGTCTCGGCATAGTCTGCAGATGTATTGAGAACCACAAGACGAGTAGTAAGGTGGTTCATCTTCAATACTGCCACATGCTCTGAAGGCACGTCCTTAGCCTCTGCAAAGAGAGGGTCGGAATAAATGTGGCTCTCGCTGAGACGACCTACCTTTGAGCCTCCGTCCGTAAACGCCATATTGGAGTCATTGATGTAATATGCCTTGAATGTGGCAGTTACAGCATTGACCGGCCAGGTGAGTGGAGTATCGTAGATTATCTGAGAGGCAGTCTTGGAAGCTATCTTGTTCGGATACCATCCTGGATACCTGCCAATGCTCTTACCATTCTCGTCAAGGTCTTTATCCTTGCTTTCAACATAGAAGAAGGCATCATATTTCTTAACCTTAACACCAGTGTTGAGCAAGAATTCAGCCTCAATGTGGATAAGATCACCATGCTTGAAGGCTGTCTTCTGTTCCGGCTGGACAGGAAGTTGCGAACGAGTCTCAATTCCCTCCCAAGATGAAAAAGCAACATTCAAATCCACAACCTTCTCACCGTTAATTCCAACGGAAGCGGTTTGAGAGACCGGCTCTACAGGAGTCAAGTTGTTTGCACACGCACACAGCATTGCCGCAGCGAAAACAAAGGATATTATTTTATTTACTTTCATTGCGATTTACTGATTTTGCATAAATATAAGATTAGAAGTGCTTACTCCGTCTTTTACAGGAGTTTCAAGAGTACCAGTGGCTACAATCTTGCCGACTGTGTTCAAACCGATCATAAAGCCATGGAAGTCGCATCCTTTCACCGTTACGGCAGGAGTAGTGCCGGTAGCGCTGCCTGTGATTGTTGCGGCAAGAGCTCCCACAGCACCCTGGGTTGTGACATCGATATTCTTCATCTTGACATTCTCGATAACACCCTGACGCAAAGTAGTGGCAAGCACACCCATAGGGGATACATTGTCAGGAGCATTGTACTTAAGGCCATCAATGGTGAGATTGGTAACCTTGGCGTGAGTTCCGCTTATTTCCTTGAATATACTGTAGTTACCCGATGTAGTACCGGTAAATACAACATTCTTCAAAGCATAGCCCTGACCATCGAATTCGTCATTGAGGTTATTTACCAAAGATGTCATCTCAGGCATCACGGCAATCACATCCTTGAGATCCACGTCGCAGTTGAGATAGAATCTGTAGTAACTGTCGATAACGACACCTTCCTTTTCAATCTCAATCTTGTCACCGAATTTCAGGAGTTCAGCCTCCTGAGGAGTCTCGGAGTTGTAGGCCATAATCCAGTCCTTGAAGTCACTCGGAGAGTCAATACCTTTCTGGTCTTCCCTGCCCACGATTTCCACGTCATCATCCCAAGGAATGATGGCAGGGCGAGCGGTAGGGACATTCTCCACGATTTCAAGCACCGTAGGGAATTTCGAATAGTAGGTACTGTAGGAAACTCCGGCTTCAGTCTTGCCCGATTTCCTATACTGATCCTTGCTTACGAAGCCGACTGTTCTCGACACACCGTTGTCGTCCTTTGCTGTAATGTATTCCACATTAACTTCCGTATTCATATCGGCAGGAGTGATAATGTAGATGGCAGGAGTATAGTCAGGTGCAGGATAGCCTTCAAAGTAAGGGCCCTTGTGACCGAAGAAATACTTGTCATCTTCAGTTGCTCCGGTTTGAGTTGTCGGAATCGTAAAGTAAGTGGAAGTCGTTGTACTATTTTGGTAAATTACCACTTTTCCATATTTCATCGGCCTGTTCATAGTGACATAGATGTCCTTATGAGGATCGTTCCAGGTTGGGTCTGCAAGACGACTGAAACCATTGCCACCTATGAGGATAATCATATTGAAGCGGTGACGGAAAGTCGCAACGAGATAGCCCTGCGATGAAGTGATACCATCAACATAGAGGATATCCTCACACTCGGTGTAAGTCTCCCCGTCAAAGACTCTCTGAGTCCTCAAAGGAACGTTGTCAGGATCCTCAAAATACGGATAGTAGCAGCTTCCACGCGCCATCCTGTTGAAGTCAAGGATTTGCGTCGGATCCACCGGAGCGAAACTTGACGCTCCCCTTCTCAACTTCCAGTTAGTGGCAACCGGTTCCTTCTGTTGTTTCAGATACGTGTCATAACCGCCATCCGCAAAGAAACTGATTTCGTCTCCGGCAGAAAACCTCCAGTTAGAGAAGCCATCATCGGGATGAGCCACAGTCTTAGTCTCGGCAATGTATGCCGTTCCGTCTGCAATGGTGGCATAGAGTACGTCACCCTTGTATTCATCGGCTCCGGAATCATCCACCTTGCTGCATGAAACCATAAAGGCTGCCAGCGCAACAAGAAGAACAGTTATTTTATGATTGTAATTTTTCATTGCCTTATTGTTCAATAAAATCATCGAGTGTGGTCTGTCCTCCGATAGTGTGTCCGTTGTTATGGAAATCTATCGTAAAACTGTTGAGGAAATAATAATCTACAGGAATAAGGTCTGACTTAACAACATAAAGACTCTCCGGAATCCTGATTTTCACGCTTGGCGCAGGAAGATCCGCATACAGATTGACGTGATAAACAACATCGTAATAAGTATTTCCGTCCGATTTTACAGTAGATCTCGTTGTCTGGAGTGTGCCAAAACGCCAGAGATAGGAGTTATAAGCCCTCTTGGCAGTACCACCGCGATAATTGATTTCAAATATCATACGCTCGAGGTCTTCGTAGGTATAGATTCCCGCAGGCCCCTTCAGACCGGAAATGTCAAGATCGGTGTAAGCCTGTCCATCGCTGCCCGTAAAGGTGAGTTTCACAGAACTGTTATACACATATTCCATAATATATGTCGGATCTGTGAAATCAGGAACATAATGAGAGTAATTGTCCTGTGAAAGCGAGCCCTTGAACATCGTGTGACTTGCAACGAGTGCATCAACCTCGGTCTGGGTGACGTTTGTAGCAAAATCGTCAGCAAACTTCAATGTCAAAGACGAACGATGAGCCGGAGTCGCATTATGCGCCGGAACTTCGTAAGATGCGCAGTATATCGAGAGCAGATTCCAATAAGCCCTCATATCGTGATAACTTATCACTGTGCCACCATTGCCGGTAAATTGGTACCTACTCTTATACTCCTCCGGGAAAAGAGGTGCAGCATTGAAATAGTCGATGCAGAACTTGAGATCGTCGAGATTATGGATACCCTGACTGCCGTCCGGCTCTGAACCATTTAATATGTAATGGCCGATATCAGTCCATTCAACCTCCCTTACCGGCATGAAGATAATGTCAGGTATTTCCTTGCTGATTCTTGCAGGAATGGTAAGGTGACGGTTTTGATTGAATCCCGTAAGGGCGGCCGCCGTACCTGCTCCTGTTGAAGTGTAGTTCTGATAGTAACTGCGTGGAAGTACCATTTTAACCTCATACGGTGTATTTTGGTCATCCTTGTCAATGAACTTCACCTTCAATACAGGCCAATATTCCTTGTTGTTGTAGGTAAATGCGTGGGCAGGAAGAATCACATTGTCTGTGGTGTAGGAGTAAAGGTCCTTGCCTTCGCTTGAAACTCCCGTAGGATTATCTCCCTTATGGATGTGGGTAGGATCAAACGTCCAGTCAGAACGACCATCAGTGTCTCCGGAATAGTTGCAAATGACTCCGCCGTCCCACCTTCTGTAAGCCTCGATATTCTGCACGAGGTTGGTGAGGGTGATTTCCTGAATCTCATAGTTATCGGGTATCTCCACAAGTTCGATGCTGAAACGAGCCATCTTGTGACGAAGAGACACAGAATAGACCTGTTTCTGCTTCTCAGAGTCCTTTGTCGGACTGAAATTCTGGTAAGTTGAACTTGCGCTGCTGATGATGTCGTTGGTGTGGATAGGGTTGCCGGCAGCATCATAAGCCTCGTACTGTGCCTTGAACCATCCCTTTTCTTCCTCAGTGAATGGAACAGGAGTTCCTGACCAACCTGAAGGAACTGAAGTGGCACCCCAATAATATGACTTTGTCAGCGGAAGGTTGTCCATCCAGAACTGTATTGCTTCGTAAGTCTTGTCTGCCTTTCTAAACTTGTCCCACACAAGAAGTGAGTCAAGAGAATAGGCTCCGGTAGTATGGTCCGTCACCTTGTAAAGATGGGCAGTCTTGTCATTGTCGGTAAAGAGCACGCAATGTTTCTGATGCGAAGTCATAAGGGTGCTGCTTCCAACGTATGCGGCAAACTCTCCATTGATGACATAATCTTCTGCGTCCAACTGCTCTGCTCGATTGATACCAATGCCTTTTGTAGGAATCAATGTGCCATTGCCGTTGTCCATTCCCACGGCTATTGTTACGGCATCTCCTGTTTTAGTATCTTTGGTTTCAGGAGACAAGTCCTTCTTGCATGAGAACAATGAAGTCACGCACGCAAGAATAAGTATTATATTTATTGTCTTTCTTAACATAACTGTCTCTACTGATACAATGTGATTATTTCTGTCCTGTCTTGGCTCCAATCATAGAATTTCGCCTGCAAGAGGACAGGTTGTTTTTCAGGATAGCCTATGCCAAGGTCGAGGCGTGATACAAGCTGACCACGGAAGTTGAGACCCTGACCGGTGAACATATATCTAAACTGCCTCTTGGTCACGCCTTCGCCGAAGGTGAGCACGAGGCAAGGGTTGGAGTTGGAACTCTCATACAAACGCTGAGGAGGAATGATACAGCAGAACTGCATCCAAACGTGATTGCCCTCTGTGCCGTCGTATGCCTTGTCGGTAGTCCACAAATAGTCCAAATCGCCATACTTATCCGCAAATGGGTCAAAGCCCGGATCCACTGATGAATCGTGGGTCGTTGCATAAGGCTTTGTAAAGTTCGGAGTGCGGTACATCTTGATGATGTTGTTTGTCGAAGCGCCTTTCGGCACAGTGACAGTAACGACATCATTCACATTGTAACGCTGGGTATAGTCAGGAGTGAAGTCGATTGCAACCTGCTGCAGTTCCAAACTGATCTTACCCTTAAGAGTCTCTTCGGTGAAACCCTTGATGCCGAGCTTGTCGTAAGGCAATTCCACATTCACAACAAGCATGGAAAGGGCGTGACGGAAGTCAAGCAATACCGCCGCCTTGTCCTGACGGATTGTGAAATATTTGTGGCAGAGGAGGATGTCGTTACGCATCAAATGATAGTGCAACTGTGTGGCAGAGCCATAGCTCTGGTCGGTGTTGACAAACATCACATTGTTTCCCCTGTCCGGACGGATATTGTCGCAAGGATAATATTCTGCGAACATGAAGAAACCTCCGGTGGTAGGGTCCTGAAGAACGTTTCCCGGAACCTCTACCGAACCGTCTGCCTTGTACTTTGTCCAAATCAGACCCGGCTTGTCCTTATCCCATCTCCTGAATACGCTGTACTCCGGATAATCCACAAGAGCATTGCACTCGTAATCGTGGTATCCGTTTACATTCTCAGTAGTGTATCCCGAGTTGAACACAGGCACATCCGTTCCTCTTTCACGAGTAACGCTGCAAACCCTGATTCTCGAACCGGCATTGTAATCGCCTTTCTCGACGAAATTCTCACCCTGAGGATAGTAGTCAAGAGGAGACGGACTCGCAATTGCCTTTGTCATCAAAGACACCGCATCCTTCTTAATCAAAAACTCTACACGGCAATCGTCCTCCACTTTCTCCTCCGGCTTCGGCATTGCAGCACATCCGCCCAAGAGGAAAGTGAGCCCAAAAATTGCTATATATTTAATTCTAAACATCTAATCTACTATTTCTATTAGCTTATCGTAAGGAGGTGTAGTTCCCTCCGTCACCCAATCATTCCAAGGCATGATACGCGCATAAATCGCGAGATCGCCCGGAGTGAAGATTACTCTGACCATCACGTGTGTGTTCCTGAAAAGGCTCTTTACTTTGACGAGTTCGAGAGCTTCCTTGAAAGAGCCGCTCGCATCAAAAGTCATTACCGTAGGATTTGTGGATGATTCAGTATAATCCCTGATTTTCAATTTGTTTATCACATACTTCTGCCCTGATGCTCCTGCAGGTATGTACTTGCTCTCGTGAGCATAGAATACCAGAGTGTCAGAGATTGTGGTAGTGATATCCATATCGAGACCGGTCTTTGCCAAAACTGCGTGGGATGTTCTATCCGGAATATTGTAATTGCTGATAAAGTCGAGTTTGTCGCTTTGGCTCACAATGTGAGACTTGTCGGCAGTCTCCTTGAGCCAGTTAACCCAGAACTTTTCACTGATTTCATAATCCGCCGAGTTGTCGATTTTCGTTCCATCATCTTTGTAAAAATGAGGGAGGAGATAACTCTTGTCGGCAACGCTTCCCACTTCAAGTTCATCAACTGTCACCTTCATAGGGCGGGATGATTCGAAGGTAAATGTGAATTTGGTCATGGCGCGAACCACTGTAAGTTCTTTCTTTATAGGGTTTGTCGCACTTGACGCCACGCCTCCGGGAACAAGGATATTATAGACAGAACTCTGTGGGAGCGGTTTGCTGCCGTCCACTTCGCCGGTCAGTTCGAAATTCTTCACTGCCGACTCGAAATCTGTGCTGCCTGCCGGATAGGCCGAAAAGTCAAACTTTCCTGTTTCGGTGCCGGCGTATGTCTCTTCATTTGCAAAGAGATACACACGTTTCACCTCATTAGGAGCCACCTTAAAGGCCTCATATCCGGTTTTCTCCAGTCCTTCAAATTCAGATGTACCACCGTCATTCAAGTTGATATACCTGTTATGCTCCACTTCGCCGTCCGGACGAACAATCACGATACGCAAAGTGTGCAACTTTTCATTTGGCAAAAGAGGATCTTCGATAATCTCGTCATTGGCTTTTGTGCTGAGAGTGTTGCCGACCATATTGACCTGGATGTAAAGTTGAGCCTTCTCATCTTTATTCCCTGTCTCAACGGCCTTGTTGCAACCGGTCAGGAAAAGTCCAAACCAGCACAACACCATCGCACAAGCGCATATATTACGAAGTTTCATCATTAAAATCTTCTTTAGTCTGTTACAATGCTCTGATTATTAAATACAATATGCCATGAGTTGATATAAATATTAGTTTCTATCCATCTCAGTCCTTCATCAAGGAAGAAAAGCATTGCATATTCATCCTGACGATCAAGATATTCCTGATCAGTCACAGTTGAAAGTTCAAAACTCTTAGCCATAAGACAGTAGTCTATAACAGGGAGATAAATTATCTTCTTTCCATCTCTCTTACGATAGACTGAAAGCATCATATTTGAATGGTGTTCAGTTACAAGCCTGTTCACAGTAAACTCGGCCTGTGCCACATTAACCTTCGTAAGTGCCTGTGTTTCCGGAGAAATCACACCTGCCTCAGCATTGTACTCAACCCAAGGGTAGTATGTGAGGACCTGGTCTTTGATTACAGAGTTATCTGCTGCGAGATAACCATTGTCTTCTGAAATCTCAAACGCAAAATCGCTGACATCCACTTTATCTCCATTGAGCTGCTGGAGCATAATTTTAATCTTGTTTGTATCCTTCTTGAGATAAACGACAGAGACATATTCGCCGCCTTCGTATGAATAGTCAGGAAGGGTAAGATCGAGTGATCCGTAATACAGAGGATGAAGGTTGATGCTGCTTGAAGGGCCCACCTGAGGGTCATTCTTGCGCACCATGTAGGCTGTAAGATCGCTTTCCTTGGTAACCGGTTTGCCATCGGCGATAATGAAACTTTCATCGCCCGGATTGCCGTCTGCTCCACACCAAGCCACGATGCGATAGTTGCCCGGGTTGAGTGGGAGTTCAACGGTAAAGTTGTTGTCAATGAGTTTCTGACCGCTCTCTACCGCTGAATATACAAGGTTACCATTACTGTCAAATGCAAAGAATCTGACGGAGTTCACTTCGTGAGCCGTAGCGTCAGCCCACTTCATGTTATAATCATACACGAACCTCAACTTATATGTGACCTTGCAATCACCCTCTCCCTGCATAATACAGGAAGTGAAGGCAACGACTGCACAAAGAAGCGATAGTGCACACTTTGCGAGGTTGTGGATGAAATTATTATTTCGTCTTTGCATTATTTCTAAATTTTATAAATGAATAAAAACTACCACTCGAGCTGTATCTCGTTGCTTACAACGCGCCAAGAAATAACCTCAACCTGAGCTGCGATGAATACGTCGTCGTCATCTTCAGGTTTTTCAGGCCAGATAGTCTCATCCGGATCATAAACAGGAGTTCCGAGACCTGCGATGTTAGAGATTTTGCAGTCATAGATGTGGTTACGGACAACACCGCAATAACCAGGATTATCCTTTGCACCGAGGTGGTTGATTGGGAAGAAGTAGTAAGTCATACCGGTACTCCAAATCTTTGCGTGGCCAACCTCTGCAAGAGCAGCATCTACCTCAGCCTTAGTTGCATAAGGAGTTCCTTCAGCGTTGCTGGTAGCGTAAGTGTTTGCAGCATAACCATCCTTAAGTCTAACCTGTACATAGTAGTGACCAGGGTTGTCCTGTCCTGCATCAAGAGGAGTAACATCATGCTGATATGCTGTTACGAGTTTAAGGTCAGCCGGAGTAACCTTTGTGTAAGTGGTAATAGTAGTTGTTCCCTGCTGTGATATTGTCACTTTGTAAAGGTGGAGGAAGTTAGCCATCTTTGTCAAAAGAGCATTCTCCCCAAGGAAACGTTCTCCTGCAAATTCGCAGATTTCAAGAGTGCCACCGCGCTGGTTAACGAGCTGACCGAGAATAATAACCTGAGTTGGCCATTTGCGCTCAAATTCTTCTTCACCACGAGGGCCATCACCTGCATTCTCGTTAGTATAAGCCACACCCGTGCCGAGTTCATAACCATTCCTGCTGCTATAGTTGTAAGAATAGTACTCATGGCCTGCGTTTTGAGGGTTAAGTGCCCAGAATGAACGATGATAAGGAGCCCAATTCCATTTGTTGTAAGTTGTTGCTCCTGAACCGAAAAGATCTATTGGCCAAGTATCAATCACCTTGCTGAGGTAACCTGCCTTTGTTTCTGAAGTTACATCCCATTTGCCAAGTTTAAGATAAATCTGAACATCTGCATTACCATCATTTACAATGAGGTCGTTTCCATCCTTATCTTTAAGTTTGATAAAGCCTGTTGATTCCTTTGTAGCGGTCACATCTACGCGAACTTTTGCAACGCAACGCTCAACATAGATGTCAACAGGATTTGCAAGCGCTGCAGAAGGCTCTGCGCAAACGTTCTCAGCCTTAACTTCTACAGCAGTGATAATGTTGGCAATACCTGCATCTGCATAAGAAGAATTGAACATTGCAAAGCTGTTCTTAGTATTGGTTGAATCCCTGAAATCCTTAACGATTTCCTGGAGGTCTGCCAATGAAGCGTTGCCTGCAGGGATACCTGCGAAATCAGGATTCAATACTGCAACCATCTGCTTTGGATATTTCTCCTTGGTGATTTCGTTAGGGTTTGTCTTAAGCACGATTGTAGCAGTCAACAACTTTTCCACGCTTGGAGAAGTAGGTGTGTCCCCTTCATCCGGGGTAGTCCAGTCATAGTAGTTAACATCATCTGTGCCACCATTCTTGAAAAGGAATGGAGTGCCGTCTTCTTTGAAGAAGTAGAAACGAACTGCGCTTACAGCGTTCTCATCTGCAGTACCAGCCTCGTATTCTGCGCCATCAGGATCTGCACCTGCAGCTGCAGCACGAGTGGTTACAGGAGCAGGAACGATGTTTACTGAAAGGTAATTAGATGACAAGGTTGCATCTTCATTGCCATTGCCGTTTTCAGGTGCCACTACGCCTTTGTTGCAAGCGGTAAGAGCAACAAGCGCTGCTGCCAAAGACACCATTGTAATTTTAATAAGTTTCATAACTGTTTGTTGTTTTTATATTGTTTTGTTTTGTATCTTTCTGTTTATCAAGGTATTACTTGGATTTGCCATCGAGCACGTCAAGAGCCTCCTGAGCCTTTTCAATGCCCATGTATCTCGCCTGCTGCATATAGGTGCGAGCTGCATTGAAGTCATGAGTGCGATATGCGAGGACACCTCTTGCATATACGGCTTCGGCACTGTCGCCTGCCCTTTCAAGATATTTCTTCGCCAAATCGTTCTTGTCGAGACGCATTGCAGTGTTCGCTGCATTGAGGTTCGCAACCGGATCGTTAGGATACATCCTGACTGCAGTCTCGAATACCTCTTCATACTCCGGTGAACCGGGTTCATATTCCTGTGCAAGACGATAGAAGTCATTAAGGCTGAGGTTCTGAGGTCTGGTCTCAAATGCCTCCTTGAGTTCTTCTATTGTGGCATATTCGTTAATTACGTATTCAACCTTGTAGTCTGTGTGACGGAGTGCAGGATAGCATACATCATAAAGGTAAGCATAGTCCCTCTTGTATGTCTGCTTGATCTTGTCCTCTTTTACATCAGGATCCATATTTGCATCGATGAGGTTGAGAATGCCTTCCTTGTTTTCAAGTTTGTTCGAGTTCTCTACGAATATCCTCAAATTACCCCAATCCTCAGGCTCGTAATCTGTTTCAAAGATTGATGAGTCAAAGTCATAGTAGTCTTTGATGTAGTTTTTGAGGGCGATTGTTCTCTCTCTTGCAAGATAGGTATTGTGTTCGTAAGGGCTCTCAGGCGATGCGAAACCCTTCAAGTAAATCTTGGTGATGGTCACGTCGCTGTCTTTCTTAATCACATCAATGGTCGAGCGAATCTTGGCAAGTTCGTTGGCATTGTTGCGGTAAGTAGGGTGGATGTAGGTCTTGTCAACAATGAAGTCAACAAAAGACTCGCCCTTGAGTTCGCGTTTCTTAACTGCCTCTACAACCGGAGTTACGTTGATGAGAGTCGGGAAGAAGATTGACTCGTCGTCGCATTGTCCAATGGTTTCATCGTTCTCCGCAAGTATGGTCTTGCAGCATCCGCAATCGCTTCTGTGGAGCTTGAAGTCCGCGCCGTTCATCCAATCTTCAAATGGAATGATTGTGCTGTAGTCGATTGTACCCGGAGTATCGGCAACCTTATAGAACATCTCGTCTGAGCCTGTCATAGGGCCATTCTCATTTCTAAGCTGGGTGAAGTAACGACGACGGCCGTAGATACCCACTGACTTGAGGTCGGTCGAGTCTGCACCGTTTACGATTCGAGGGGTGAAAATTACTGTACCGTTTGAAGGAACATTAAGTTCTTCCGTGTTCATCTTCATGCTCACTGCCAGATATTTGCCATTACGGTTAATCTGAAGACTATCAACTGACACATCTCCGGAAATCTTCTGAGCGCTGAGCGAAACGAAGAGGAATGCAAAAAATAGTGTGATAATTATCTTTTTCATCGTTCGGTCCTCCTTTTAGAATACATAAACAAGATTGATTGCTCCCTTGGTAGGGCCTACATAGTGGCGAGGAACGTTCTCCTCTGTCTTCTTACCGCAACCTGTGCACTTGAATGCGTCTTGGCGAGTGTAAGCGTAACCCACGCCGACTTCCAACTCAAGGTTCCAGTGGCGACCGAGAATAAAGGCATAACCGTATGCAACACCCGCACCAATAAACCAGCCTTGGAAGCGTTCGTTTGTGAGACGGGATAAGTCGTAGCCCAGATACTTCATATTGTTCTTAATGCCACCTACATTATAGATACCACCATGTGCGTGGATGCCCACAAAGTGACCTGAGAAACGGTCGCAGAACCAATAACGAGCCTCTGGCTGGACGGTGAGATGCTTCCACATCATCGCTCCGTTGCGGAAAGAGAATGGGTTGTACTGAATAGGAATATCCAGTGTCCATTTAGGGGCGAGACCCACCTCTACACCGAGATTTAAGTTG
Organism: Bacteroidales bacterium; assembly: GCA_021443515.1. GTDB lineage: Bacteria > Bacteroidota > Bacteroidia > Bacteroidales > UBA932 > Cryptobacteroides. The sequence goes on along the minus strand of JABUTT010000134.1, from coordinate 2,240 downwards.
GTAAATGCGTCCGAAAGTAGATTCGTCTTCAATGCGACATCCTGTGCATTTCCAAGCTGCACAGAGCCGATAAAGACCACAAATGTAAACAAGAATCTCCTTAACTTACCATTGTGAAGGCAGTTAGGAATGGGATTGTTTTTGTTGTTCAGCATTGCTGTCATATTTATATTTTTTTCCTTTTTTCTATTTCATTTTAGAGAAAAATCGGGCAAAGTTAAGAAAAAAAAAAAAAAAAAAAGTCAAAATTTTTCTCAAAAAATAATTAGCACTCCCTCAACAACTTAAAAACTCCAAAGATTAAAAAAGACCACAAAACAGACAGAAAATAAGAAAAAACGACCACAGAGCCCCCTCCGTGCAAATTTTCAGGTCTATTTCTTGAGTCAAAAAGTCCGAGCCCCAAAACAAAAAAAGCTCTGTTATTTCAACAGAGCCTCTATTTCTAATTTTAACTTTGGAAGATGATTAATAATTATACTCCAAAGAATGTCAGCAGAAAGACTATCATAGGCATGGATAATATAGTTGCGAGCATCTACTATCTTCCTTGCATTACTAATAAGAATATCAGGTTGAAGTTTCAGAATATGATTCATCGCCTCTCCTATTATTTCAATATTGCGTTCTACAGCTTGTCGCAACTGAATATTATTGCTAAAATCCTCAAATAGTTTAGGACGACCTTCAAAGAAAGAATCGATGCGGTCTATGCTGGCTGAAATATCAAAAAGATATTTTTTGATGGTATTATCCATAAATAAGTTGTTTAGTGGAATCGACAGAACGAAGAAAGAAGGGGTTGCTGATAGATTTGTATTCTACCAAATCTACAGACCTGCCGACAAGATTCTGAAGCGAAGCCTTCAAATCGAAATAATTGTCTGCATAGTCTGCAAGAGGGATATCGTTAAAGTCTACGACAAAATCAATATCGCTGTCGACCTTAAATTCATCGGTCAATACAGAACCAAACACGAAAAGTTTATCCACATTATGTTTACGACATAACGCAGATATTGTCGGCAAGTAAGCCTTTAGAATGGTATTTTCTGTTCCAATCATAATTAAACCAACACTGCAAACCTACAAAAAAAATACAAGATTACAAAATGGGCAGCAACAAAAAAAATCCCCGGGGGAACGGGGATTTTTTGAAAGGGGTATATAATAGGTAGAGTATTGCGGATTGACTAAGGGTTGTAAGCGGTAACCGTTGGAGAATTATTGTTCATAATATCCGTGAGATTAATGTCCGCCTGTCTGGTGGTACCATTATTATTTCGCCTTACATAAATCACACTCTGTTGAGACAAGGTTTGAGCAATGGCCTCAGTCAAAGTAAAGGTAATATTATTATTTTGAGTATATGTGTAATTATTATTACTACCAGACCTTGTGAAACCTACTCCTGTAACCCATGAAGACGTTCCATCACTATTAAGATAAAAGTCGAAGTTTTTACTATTACTTCCCAAATTTGTTCCTGTACTAATCTTTATTCTTCCCGTGTAAGTTATCGTGTGAGTTGTCACACTTGTGGCAGTGAACTGCAGGTTATATGGCTGAGCCTCGGTTGCACCCTGAAGTTCGCTGACATTAGCCTGTGCTCGATATACTATATCAAAGGTGTAATCCTTACCACCAATTCTATAAGTTTTTTCCGCCCCTGAGTACTGGAAGTAGAGAGTAGTCGCCGCAGTTTCTGCTAAAATTGCGGTGTTATTCAAGTAAGTTCCGCCATTATTCGTAAACTCGAATGTTGTTATAGGGTTTCCTGAATAGTCACTTGAGGTAAATACCTGAACAGTTGAACTGCTTGCCGAAGTGTAACTTGAAACATTGTTGCTGTCGAGTTTCAATGCCTTCGCTTTTGAGACTGGAGGGACGGACATTACGACTGTCTGACTTTGATTGTTTACCAAATTGGCAAAATCAACTGCACCTATGTAAACCACATTGTTGTAGGTCTTTCGAACATAAATATATTGCCTTGTTGCCAAATCAGCAGCCATATCTTCAGTGAAAGTGAAAACTGTAGGAGCGGTGCGATTCCTATACATATAAGGATTTGAAGTAGTTCCTCCACCGGTGTATCTTCTGAAAGTAGTCACACTTATCCATCTATTTGTACATGCTTCATCAAAGTAGAAGTCAAATGTGGTGTCACCAGTTGTTCCAGCCATATCTGCGCCTGTCTCAGATCTCAAATAGAGGTTAGCCTGAGCAACAGACGCCAC
>JABUTT010000048.1 GCA_021443515.1 Bacteroidales bacterium | reverse complement strand
ACCGAAGATTTTCTCCACATCTTCCGCAAAGATTACCTCTTCTTCAAGAAGTTTCTGTGCAAGCGCGAGGAAGCCTTCCTTATTGTCGGAGAGAATCTTGTGTGCCCTGTCGTGAATCTCACTGATGAGTTTCTTGACTTCCGCATCTATGGCCTCGGCTGTTGATTCGGAGTAAGGTTTCTGGAATTCAAAACCGGTTTCGTGAGAATTGTAATATGAAGCCAGACCGAGTTTATCGCTCATACCATAGTAGGTAACCATGGCGTAGGCCATCTTGGTAAGCCTTTCAAGGTCGTTGAGCGCACCTGTCGAAGGTTGTCCGCTTACGATTTCTTCTGCCACGCGTCCGCCAATCAGAGAGCACATCTCGTCGAGCATCTGCTCTTTTGTCACGAGCTGGCGCTCTTCAGGAAGATACCAGGCGGCACCGAGAGCCTGTCCGCGAGGTACGATAGTAACCTTGAATAGAGGATTAGCATTAGGCAAAAGCCAGGAAATGGTGGCGTGACCTGCCTCGTGGTGTGCTATGCTGCGTTTTTCGGTGTCTGTGATTATCTTGTTTTTCTTCTCGAGACCGCCGATTATACGGTCAACAGCATCAAGGAAGTCCTGTTTTTCAATGGCTTTCTTTCCATTGCGCGCTGCAATGAGGGCAGCCTCGTTACATACGTTTGCAATGTCTGCTCCACTGAAGCCCGGAGTGTGTTTTGCGAGGAATTCTATGGAGAAATCGGGTGCAAGTTTAAGATCCTTGAGGTGAACCTGGAATATCTCCTCACGTTCCTTGAGTTCAGGAAGATCCACGTGAATCTGCCTGTCGAAACGTCCCGCTCTCATAAGAGCCTTGTCAAGTATGTCTGAACGGTTTGTGGCGGCGAGGACGATGACGCCCGAGTTAGTGCCGAAGCCGTCCATCTCTGTGAGCAACTGGTTGAGGGTGTTCTCTCTCTCGTCGTTTGAGGTGAAGCCTCCGTTCTTGCTTCTTGCCCTGCCCACAGCGTCAATCTCATCTATGAAAACGATGCAGGGAGCCTTTTCCTTGGCCTGCGAAAAGAGGTCACGAACCCTTGAGGCACCCACACCCACGAACATTTCGACGAAGTCTGAACCGGAAATGCTGAAGAATGGCACGTCCGCCTCGCCTGCAACCGCCTTGGCAAGCAGGGTTTTACCTGTACCCGGAGGGCCTACGAGAAGCGCTCCCTTAGGAATTTTGCCTCCGAGAGCCGTGTATTTCTTTGGATTTTTGAGGAAATCGACTATTTCCATAACTTCCTCTTTTGCTCCATAAAGTCCGGCCACATCCTTGAATGTCACCTTTACCTTCTCTTTTTCCACAAGGCGGGATTTTCTCTGGTCAAAAGGATTGAACATTCCACCTCCGCCACTGCCTCCTCTACTGCGTGAAATGCTTCTGAACATAATCACATAGAGAAGTATGAGCATAATAGGCATTATGAGCCAGTCAATAATCTTTGTCCAATTCTTGTCGTTGTTCTCGATTATGATTTTGACTTTGTTGCCCACAGGAAGCTGCTCGTTGATTGCTCCGAAAGTAGCCTCTGCATCAAAGGCTGCAGACACGAGAAAATGGAATTGAGGAGAGCGTTTCGGGAACTGACCCTGATATTGGCTCTTGTATTTCTCGATTCTGTCCGGACGGATAACCACCTTACCCTCATAATCGTTTCTTATGAAGGCAATTTCCTTTACATCCCCCTGGGCTATCATCTCCTTTACCTCGTCCCATTCAATCTTAATGGGATTTTGTTTTCTCGGAGTGAAGAAACTCCAGATGAGGAGGGCAATTATCAAAATTGTGAATCCCGATATGCGGAATTCGATAATTTTATTTTTGTTTTTCTTCTTTTTAGCCATTTACTTGGTCGATTTTGTTCTGGTTTTTCTTACTTTCGGAGCAGGAGCCGGCTCTTCTTCGTGATATTCGGTGAGAGTGGCATCCGCCCAAAGACGCTCGAGCGAGTAAAACTCACGGTAAGGGGTCTGGAATATGTGTACAACAATGTCGCTATAGTCCATAATCACCCAAAATCCGTTCTGTTCACCCTGTGTGCGGACAGGCTTTCGACCTGCCTTGACACGCATTTCCTCAAAGACATTGTCTGCGATGGAAGAAACATTTGTCGTTGAGTCGGCGTTGCAGATTACAAAATGATCGCATATAGATGTGCCGATGCCGCGAAGATCGAGTGAAATCACTCCCTGACCCTTTTTTCCGAGCATTGCATCGGCAATGATGGCAACTTCTTTGTTATTTTCCATTTATTGAGTATTTTTGTGTACAAATATAGTAAAAAATATGCCAAATCCCTTATCATTCCACAGAATACATTTCGACTGTATAGACTCCACCCAGTTGTACGCACGCGAGAATCTCGACAAAATCCCCAATCTGACAGTCGTGAGCGCGGATTTGCAGACTGCGGGCAAGGGGCAGGGCGACCACGTTTGGCAGTCGAAAAAGGCCGAGAACCTGACATTCTCTCTCGTTGTCAGATACGGACAAAATGGCATACCGCATGTCAGTGCCGATGCCCTTAGTCAGAAAGCCCTGAGCGATGCGGTTGCGGCGGGAGTCATAGATTATCTCTCTCTTCACGGAATCAAGGCGTGGATGAAACAACCCAATGATGTCTATGTGGAGGGTAATAAGATATGCGGAATGCTCATAGAACATAGGGTAAACAGCGGAGGTCTGCTCTGCAGCATTCTCGGACTCGGAATAGACATCAATCAGACTGAATTTCCCTCGGACATTCCCAATCCGGTATCTTTGAAAATTCTTACGGGACTCCACTATGATTTGAATGAGGAATTGGGCAAAGTGCTGAATTGTGTGTTATCAAGGTTAAAGAAGTTGTAATTTTTTCCTATATTTGCAAAACTATTGTCTAAAGGATGAAGATACATCGCGAGGGATATTCGATTATAGTAGGCGCCGCTGTGATAGCCGGACTGCTTACTTTTGTGGAATTCAGGTTTATGAATTCCCTCTATTTCATTCTTCCGCTCACAGTCATCCTCGTGTTGATGGTAACCTTCCTCGTATGTTTCTTCAGAGTGCCTAAACGCCAGCACATTCCGGGCGACAAAGTGGTTACGAGTGTTGCCGACGGCCGAATCGTGATTAAGGAAAAGGTCTTTGAAGACGAGTATTTCCACGAAGAAAGACTGCAGGTCAGCGTGTATATGAATTTCTTCGATGTTCACGTCAATTTCTGGCCTGCCGATGGGGAAATTACCTATTATAAATATCATCCCGGCAAATATAATCTCGCCTATCTTCCGAAAGCGAGCGATGACAACGAACATTCATCCATTGTCGTGAAAACCAATGGAGGTCAGGAGATTATGTTCCGTCAGATTGCCGGTATGTTTGCCCGCAGGGTGGTGACTTACGGCAAGCCCGGCGACAAGGTTGTGAAGGCGAGCCAGTGCGGAGTAATCAAATTCGGCAGCAGAATCGATATGTTCCTTCCTCTGGATGCCGACATCAAGGTTGACATCGATGATGAGGTAAAGGCATGCATTACCATCATTGCTGAACTTTCATAATGAAACTTATTTCCTTCGGTTCTTGTTTTTCCGATGAAATAGCCTCCGGAATGCTTCGGGCAGGCTATGATATCTGTGTCAATCCTTTCGGAGTCCTGTTCAATCCCGCAAGCATCGCTTCTTCGATTGAAAGGCTCGTTTCATGCGAACCCTATACTGTAAAAGATGTGGTCGAGAGGGCTCCTCTCAGCGTGAATGCTAAAGAAGACAAAAGACAGGGGAGAGATCTTGGCTATGTTTCGTTCCATCATCACGGAAGTTTCACGAGGGAGAGTCCCGCTGCTTTTCTCGAGAATGCCAATGCAGAACTGAAAACGGCTTCTGAGGCCTTTAAGAGGGCGGATACGATTCTCGTGACATTCGGCACAGCTTGGGTTTTCCGCTACGTGGGGCCGCTTGAGCATTACAAGGGCAAGGTGGTCGCAAACTGCCACAAACACATCGCAGCGGAGTTCCTAAGGGAGAGGATGGGAGTGGAGGAAATAGTCTCTCTTTATGCCCCTTTGCTTGAAGCTACTAAAACCGATTCTGCGAAATACGGGGTTGCAAAAAGGTGGATATTCACTGTAAGTCCTATCCGTCACCTTGCTGATGGGCTGCAGGGCAATCAGGTCTCGAAGGCTACTCTGATTCTTGCCGAAAATGAACTTACTGAAGGTTTTGACAATGCCTTTTATTTCCCATCTTACGAGATAATGATGGATGAACTCAGGGATCACAGTTGGTATTCTGAGGACGGAAAACACCCTTCAAGAGCGGCTTTGGATTATATTTTTTCGTCTTTTCAAACATTTATACAAGAAAAAATGCAAAAAAATCCTTGATTTTGCGAAATAAATGGTATATTTGTGAGTTACTTAACGAGATTATAATTTTTGTTTAAACAAAACCATAATTAATTATGAAAAAGTTATTCGTTCTTTTGACCGTTGGTGCATTGCTTTGCGCAAGTTGCACTTGTTCAAACAAACAGAAAGAGGCTGAGGCTGCTGCTGCGGCTGCACAGGCAAGAGCTGATTCTCTTGCAAGAGCAGATTCTATCGCAAGGGCAGAGGCTTTGGCGCTTGCTGAGGCTCAGGCACAGAAAGAAGCTGAAGAGGCTGAAGCTGCAAGAAGGGCTGAGGCTGCAAGAAGGGCCGCTGCCGCTCGTCGCAGGGCTGCCGCTCAGGTTGCACCTGCTCCATCTCCAGAGGAAATTGCTGCCGCTAAGGCTATCGAAGATGCACGCGCTGCCGTAATCGACGCACAGAATGGTGCTGAGGCTGCCGCTGCAAGGGCTGCTGAGGCTGCTGCAAAGGCTGCTGCTGACGCAGAGGCTGCAAAGATTGCCGCAAATGATGCCGCTGCCGCTTCTACAGCTGCTGAAGCACAGGCTGCTGCCGACAAGGCAAAGGCTCAGGCTGAAGATGCTGCAAAACAGGCAGAAATCGCACAGGCTGCTGCTGACGAGGCTGCCGCTCAGGCAAAGATTGCCGCAGAAAAAGCTGCTTTCATAGCTCAGTCTAACGCTTCTGACGAGGTTAAGGCTGAGGCTGCAATTGCCGCTGATGCTGCTGCAAAGGCTGCTGCTGATGCTCAGGCATCTGCTGACGCTGCAAAGAAATCTGCTGCTGAGGCACAGGCTGCCGCTGACGCTGCTCAGGCATCTGCAGACGCAAAGGCTGCCGCTGAGGAAGAAGCTGCAAGGATCGCTGCCGCTGAGGCTGCCGCTCTTGCTGCAATCAAGGCTGCTACCAAGCCGCTCTTCATCTCTCTTGACCCTGCTCTCACATTCAGCGCATCTGAAGGAACTGTTCCTGGTCGTCGCGCTGACGCAAGCTTCGGTCGCGCTCTTGGTGGAAGTCTCGGACTCACAATCGGTAAGGAATTCACTCCTGTCTGGGGTTGGAGAGTAAGCGTTCTTGCTGCCCTCAACAATGGCTGGTCTCCAAGCGTAAACCGTCAGCCTGTTGTATGGCCAAACCACAAAGACCACGGTTACTATCCATTCGTAAGTGTTGAAGCATTCGCTGACATCACTCTCGACCTTCTCGATGCATTCAATCCGAAGAACGCTCACCTTTGGAACTTCTACGCATTCCTCGGTGTTGGTTATCTCCGCACAGTTTACTATCACGATGCTGCCGTTCCTTACATCAACACAAACAACAACAACTTTGGTGTACGTGCAGGTTTGAACGTGAACAGGAAGATTACCGACAGGTTCGCAATCGGTCTCGAAGGAATGTTCCTCGGTACTGCTGACCAGTTCAATGGTATCAAGGGTGGTGTTCCAATCGATATGAGAGCTTCAATCGGTCTCTCATTCATCTGGACCATCGGCAAGTAATAAGCGAATACCTTATATAATAAGTCCGGCTCCCCTGAGTCGGACTTTTTCAAAACAAAATTAAATACTATGAGCGTAAAATTCTTTAAGTGCCGTCATTGCGGCAATGTTATCACGAAAGTCGTTGATAGCGGAGTCAAGGTTGTATGCTGTGGCGAGCAGATGGCAGAGTTGGTTCCAAACACCACCGATGCCGCAGGCGAAAAGCATATTCCTGTAATCACCGTCGAAGGAAACAAGGTCAATGTGAAGGTCTCTACAGTAGAGCATCCTGCAACAGAGGCTCATTGGATTCAGTTCATTGTTCTTGAAACTGCCAATGGCTGCCAGACCAAGTTCCTCACTCCGGCCGACAAACCTGAGGCAAATTTTGTGATTGCTGAAGGCGACAAGGTTGTTGCAGCATACGAATACTGCAACCTCCACGGTCTCTGGAAGGCAGAATAAATAATTAAGGCCTCAAGCGTAATGCCCGGGGCCTTTTCTATTTGCGGAATTAAACCATTTATCGCGGTCTCTTTGCCAAGACATAGAGGTCGCGATCTGCTTTTATCTTGTTTATGATTTTGCAGACAAGTTTGAATGTAGGACTTTCCTTGCGGTAGTCTGTCGGAGCTGTAAAGTTCACCCTTTCCTGACGGAAAAGTTTTCTTGCCACCTTGTAGTCTCCCGGCTTTGCGGGATTATAGACTGCAATCGAATTTCCTCCGAACATCTTAACGATTTTCATACAAGGCACATCGGTCTGTCCGTCTCCGAAATATATCATATTGCAGAAAGGTATTCTCTTGTCCTCATCCTTCTGACTCTCATTCACGAGAATGTTGTCGCCAAGAGAGAATATACCCTTGTTAATTTTGAAGAGGAACTGTGTCTTTGCGGTGTAATCGACTGCGACTGCGGGCCATATTGCCTTTCCGTTTTCATCGTAGAGAAAGCCTGAGGCATAGATTTTCTTGAATTCTCCGGCGATTTCTGTGCCTTCAATCATCTCGGCGAGACCTGATGAGTTGATATAGTGTTCAACTATAACTCCATGGGCCTTGCCATACTGATTTACGGCCTTGAACCACTCTTTTACACCCGGGAAAAGTTCCACGCTCTTTCCGAAGCGGAGGAAGTCTTCTTTCTTGAGTGTGATATTGTTTTTCTTTGCTTCATCAAGCATTAGTTTCATATAGGCGAGAATGCCGCTTGCATCCTGATCCTTGGCAATGGCCTCGCTACTGTCCCAAAACTCCTTGGGAGACTTTCCGACGGCCTGAATGAAACCGAATTCCTGCATGTTGCCGGGAGAGAGTGTCCCGTCAAAGTCATATACCAATGCTACAATTGCTTTCTTTTCCATATTTCTTTTTATCTGTAATCAATTTTTCGCAAAAATATAAATTTTTCGTAAATTTGTAAGCTAAAACTTTTTACTAACAAACCTTACTATATTATGAAACATTATCTTCAGAGCTTCCAGGAAAGCGTCGCAGCCGGATGGAACGAAAAAGCTTTGTGTGATTTTCATGGCGAAGAATTCACTTATGGTGAAGTTGCCACAAACATTGAAAAATTGAACATATTCTATGAGGCTGCAGGTCTCAAGAAAGGTTCCAAAATTGCCCTTTGTGCAAAAAATAGCGCTCGTTGGGGTATCGTATTTTTCTCGGCAAATGTAGCAGGTGCCATTATCGTACCTCTTCTCCCGGACTTTACACCGGAAGCCGTAGCAAACCTCACAGACCACTCTGAAAGCGAGATTCTCTTTGCAGATGACGATATCTTTGCAAAGGTGAATGTTGAAAAAATGCCTCTTATCAAGGCAGTTATCTCTTGCAGGAGCTTTAAGATTCTCTACGCAAAGGATGATATTTATCAGCAGGCAATGGATTCGGTAAGCGAAAAATTCGCAGCCAAATATCCTCTTGGCTTCACTGCTGCAAATATCACTTATCCTACCGACAAGGTTAAGGAAATCTGCCTTATCAACTACACTTCAGGCACAACTTCCGCACCTAAGGGCGTCATGCTCCGTTATGAGAGCATTTCTTCAAACGTGATTTTCGGTCAGGTGAATCTGCCACTGGTGAAGGGCGACAAGATTCTTTCCATCCTTCCTATGGCCCACATGTTCGGTATGATGTTCGAATTCATCTACCCTGTATGTTCGGGAGCCACACTTTACTATCTTGGAAAGACTCCTACTGCATCAGTTCTTCTCTCTTCACTTCAGGAGATTAAGCCTATTCAGCTTCTCACTGTGCCTCTCGTTATGGAGAAGGTTTACAAGTCTTCAATCAAACCTGTTGTCAGCAAGCCGATTATCAAGGTGCTTATGAAAATCATTCCTGGTTTCAAGGCTCTCATCTGCGGCAAGATTCACGACAAACTTCTCACAGCATTCGGAGGCAATCTCCGCACCATCATTATGGGTGGCGCTCCTCTCAATCCTGAGGCAGAAGACTGGTTCAAGGCTTGCAAACTTCCATACACAGTCGGTTATGGTATGACAGAGTGCGCTCCGCTCATTTCCTACAGGATATGGAACGAATATGTTCCTAAGAGCTGTGGAGTTCCTGTTCCGGGAGCTGATGTCCGCATCGACTCTGCAGACCCTGAGCACGAGGTCGGTGAAATCCAGATTACCGGCTGCAATGTGATGGAGGGCTATTATAAGAACGAGGAGGCCACTAAGGCAGCTTTCACCGAAGATGGCTATCTTAAGAGCGGCGACCTCGGTATTATGGACAAGAACGGCAACCTCTTCATCAAAGGCCGTAGCAAGAACATGATACTTGCGGCAAATGGTCAGAACGTATATCCTGAAGAGCTTGAGGCTATTGTAAACAACCAGCCATACGTTGTGGAAAGCGTTGTAATTTCACGCGAAAGCAGGATTGTGGCGCTCGTATATCTCGATGAAAAGGCACTTAAGGATGCCGGAATGGATGCAGAGGCTGTTGATGCCTACATCCCTCAGTTGATGGCAACCGTCAACAAACAGCTTCCTTCTTACTCAAAAATTGTAGCAGTCGAGGTACGCGATACACCTTTTGAGAAGACTCCTAAGATGAGTATCAAGAGATTCATGTACAAATAAAAATTTATTATGTTGAAATTTTCATCAGTTCGTTGCAATTCATTCATCAACAATGCCGATGTGGTAAAATATGTCGCTAAGGCAAAGGATGCTCTTGCAGTTCTTAATGACGAAACAGGTGCGGGAAACGACTTTCTTGGATGGAAGAGAATCGCATCATCTACTCCCGAGTCGCTTATAGCAGATTTTGAGGCCATACGTGACAAGTGGATTGCCAAGGGAGTTGACCTTGTGGTCGTAATCGGTATCGGAGGCTCTTACCTCGGTGCAAAATGTGCAGTGGAAGCCTTCAAACACAATTTTATCCATAGTGGAAAGGCTCCTGAGATTGTATTTGCAGGACATAACCTCAGCGAAGACTATCTTGCTGAACTTGAGGACTATATGAACCTCAAGAACGTTGCTACAATTTGCATTTCAAAGTCGGGTACAACCACCGAGCCTGCTGTCGCTTTCCGTCTCGTTAAGGCTTATATCGAGGCTAAATATGCAGACGCAAAGGAGAGGATAGTTGCAATTACTGATGCAAAAAAAGGCGCTCTCAAGACTCTTGCCACTGAGCAGGGTTACGCTTCTTTCGTTATTGCAGATAATGTCGGAGGCCGTTTCTCCGTGCTTTCGCCGGTAGGACTTCTCCCAATCTGTGTGGCAGGTTACGACATCCGCGCGCTTCTCAAGGGAGCTGCCGATATGGAGGAGGTCTGCCTTTCATCTTCAGAGGAAAATCCATCCCTCCAATATGCCGCAATACGTAATCTTCTTTACAGCGAGAACAAGAAGTCAACCGAGGTGCTCGTAACCTATAATCCGAAACTTACATTCTTTGCAGAGTGGTGGAAACAACTCTTCGGCGAGAGTGAGGGTAAGGATTGCAAGGGCATCTATCCTGCTTCAGTCGCATTCACCACAGACCTTCATTCAATGGGCCAGTTCATTCAGGACGGCTCGCGCATCATGTTCGAGACTGTGATTTCAGTTGAGAATGCGGCGCGCAAGGTGGTGATTGGAAAAGATGAGGCAAACCTTGACGGTCTGAATTTCCTTGCAGGAAAGAGACTCGAGCATTGCAACAAGATGGCTGAACTCGGCACCAAACTCGCTCACATCGATGGTGGAGTGCCTCAGATTGAGATTTCCATCGAGAAGATTGACGAATACAATATCGGCCAACTCTTCTACTTCTTCGAGGCAGCCTGCGGTATAAGCGGCTATATGCTTGGCGTGAATCCTTTCAACCAGCCGGGCGTAGAGGCCTACAAGAAGAATATGTTTGCTCTTCTTGAGAAACCGGGCTACGAGGCTCAGGCAGCAGCGCTCAAGGCAAGACTCTAAACTGAGCTTTTGCGTGAGTAATGAGTGTAGCTAAATAGAAAGAATATCATTAAATCTCTCTGGCAGGGGAGAGTCGAAACGAAGAATCCTGCCACTATAAGGATGGCGTAAGACAAGAGTCTTCGCATGGAGGCAAAGGCGTCCGGCGGGATTTGTTCTTGCGCCATACTTTTTGTCTCCAGCCACAGGATGACCGGTGTCTGCCGCGTGAACGCGAATCTGGTTCTTCCTTCCGGTTTCAAGCGAGAATTCGACTCCACTGAAGCGTGGGGTCTGGGCTATTGTATTATAGTGAGTGATAGCGAGTTTGCCCTCACGCGTTTCAACTTCGCTTGAATAGACAATGAAGGTCGCGGGATCTTCGTAGAGGTAGTTCCTTATTGTGCCTGTCTCGGGACGGATATGTCCCTCGCATATCGCAAAATACTTCCTTTCAAGCACTAAAGAGTCCCACTTGCTCTGGATTATGTCCTTAGTTCTTTCGTCTTTTGCAAACACGAGAAGACCCGAGGTGTCGCGGTCAAGTCTGTGGACAATCCAGGCCTTCACAGTGTCGTGGTTCTCTATGCCGAGGTTCTTGCGGTTGCTGTGCGCACGTGTTTTGAGATATTCTGTGAGAAGAGAATAAACCGAGCCGTGGGCCTTTCCATCATGCTTTTTGAGTTCGGCCTTGCCTCCCTTTTTCTGCAGATCGGGGCCTTTTTCATTGGAGCCCTTGTCGGTGGATATGCTTGGTAGTCCGGACGGCTTGTCGAGGATTATGATGTGATCATCTTCATACACGATTTTGATTCCTGCCTTTTCGAGTTTGTCCGTGGTGTTTCGTAAGGTCTGGTTGTGGAGTGAAACTGCCTTGGGGAGAATGTTCACAGTGTCTCCTTTTTTCAATTGCTGGTTATAGAAGGTTGAAACCCTTCCGTTAATTGCTACCTGCCCTTTCTCGAGATAGGCCTTGATGCTTGTCTTGCTTTGGCCTTCGAGGGTTTCATAGAGAAAGTTCAGGAGAGTGTTTTCTGCTTCAACCTTATAGAATCTTCCGTTTCCGGGCTGTTTGTAATCCGCCATGGTTTTCAGGTTATTTCTGTTTTGTGGCGTGAAGTTATAAATACTTGGGCGAAATCCCAAAAATATCTCTATCTTTGAGAAACGGATTTTCCGTTCTGTCCGGCAATTACCAAACAATAAATAACTTATGAAACGTACATTAGCATCAATTCTCATTGTAATCTTGGCTGTAACTGCTGTAGTCTCAACATCTTGCGAGAAAAAGACGGCCAGACTTCTTTACTGGAACATTCAAAACGGTATGTGGTCGGGCCAGGACGACAACTACAATACCTTCGCATCCTGGGTAAAGGGTATGAATCCCGATATTTGTGTTTTTGCGGAGGCACAGACCATCTACATCAACGGCACTGCCACAAAGTGCGCCATCGAGGATCGTTATCTTGCGAATAATAATGACGAACTTTCAGGCTGGAGGGAACTTGCCGGACGCTATGGCCACAAATATGTTTTCCTCGGAGGCCACCGCGACAACTATCCTCAGGTCATTACCTCAAAATACCCAATCATCGAAGTCGAGAGAATCACAGGTAATACAGACACTCTCGTTTCGCACGGAGCTGGCTGGGCAAAAATAAAGGTTGCAGGGAAGGAAATCAATGTCGTAACCCTCCACACCTGGCCTCAGGCCTATTCATTCTACGCAAAGAAAGAGGATGAGAGGGCAAAGAGCAGGGAAGAGTATGGCGGAGACATTTTCCGTGCCATTGAAATGGAATACATCTGCAAGCACACCATCAACTCTGTTCCCGGTTCCGAAAATCAGTATTGGATGATGATGGGCGATTTCAACTCAAAATCTCAGGTAGATACAGTCTATAGCAAGGTTAAGCATCCTTCAACCAACCTCCTCGTCCACAAATACATCATCGAGAACACTCCATACAAGGATGTGATTAAGGAAACCCGTACCGAATATATTTCCTCGACCGCTCCTAACAAATACAAGAGCGGACGTATCGACTTTGTATATCTCACAGAGCCGCTTCTTAAACATGTAACAAAGGCTGAGATTATTTGGGATGATTACACAACTCCTTCTCGTGCGGTGGATGAAAACGGAAATATCACTTCAAATTTCTGGCATCCGTCAGACCACCTGCCAATCGTAGTGGATTTTAGTTTTTAGCCGCCTTCTTTGCCGCCTTCCACTTCTCCATTGCGAGTTGCTGCATATCGCGGACATTGTCCCTTTCATCCACGATTTCGCTTCCGAGAAGGGTTTCAAAGACATCTTCAAGGGTGATTATGCCCTGGAATGAGCCATATTCATTGATAATAATCACAATCTGTTCGCTCTTTCCAATCATCTCATCCCAAATTATATCGAGCGCTGTGTCTTCGTTGAATGTAGGCACAGCTCTTTTTATGTCCCCGAGAGTTGCGTCGAACTTGTCTTCTGCAAGAAGTTGGAGCACATCCATACGAAGGACATAGCCTGTGATATATTCGTCATCTTCCGCATATACTGGGATACGGCTGTGGTGGGAGAAGCTTTTGTCGCGATAGAAAGCTTTTACGGTCATCTTCTCTGGGGCGATGGCAGCCACGACACGTGGAGTCATAATGTCAGCCGCGGTGATTTCATCCATGTTTATAAGGTTCTGGATGATGGTGTTTTCGTCTTCTTCGAGGTCCCCTTCCTCTTCCGCAACATTTGCCATAGCGCTCACTTCCTCTCTCGAGATGCTTGCTTCTTCAACATTCTTCGGGGTTATGAGTTTCGTAATTCCTTCAAGGCAGATGACTACGGGGTACATAATGAATGTGAGGAAGGATATCATTGCCGTAGCGAAGCCCATAAGGCTTTTCCACCTTGTTGATCCTATTGTCTTAGGTATGATTTCGGAACATACGAGAATCAGTAAGGTCATTGTCGCGCTCACCAGTCCGAACCACGCCGATCCGAAAACCTTTGTGGCCTGAACGCCCACTCCTGCAGCACCGATGGTATTTGCGATGGTGTTGAGCGAGAGTATTGCGGCAATCGGCCTTGTGTTGTTCTGCTTGAATTCCTTGAACTTGGTCGCAGGCTTGTAGCCCTCTTCTTCCCTCATGGTGATATAGGAAAGGGGAGTGGACATAAGAGTCGCTTCAAGAATAGAGCAAATAAATGAAATGACTAATGTAAGTGAAAGATAGAGTATGAGCAAGCCCATATATTATTGGTATTTTTCTTCTTGTGAGCGTATGAGTTCTTCAAGCACACCCGGATCGAAGTAGTTGATTCTCATAGCCTTTTTAACTTCAGCCATAGTCTCCGCTGCAACTTTTTGCGCTGCCTCGCTGCCTTTTTTGAGGACATCATAAACGTAGGCAAGGTCTTTCTGGAGGGCTTTGCGACGCTCCCTGATAGGCTCGAGAGTATCCTGGAGAACGCAGTTCAGGAAATTCTTGATCATCATGTCCCCGAGTCCTCCTTCCTGATATTTTGCCTTCAGTTCGTCGAGGTTGTGGAAGACGAAACTTGCCTTTTTGCCTACGAAGCAGGAAGCGAATTTCTCGAAATGTTCATCCTTGCAGAAAGCCTCGAGATATTGGAATACCGGATTGCCTTCAACATGGCCGGGATCTTCAACACGAAGATGTGTCGGGTCTGTGAACATTCCAAGCACTTTTTTCTTTATTTCCTCAGGCTCGTCGGCGAGGTAGATGCAGTTGCCGAGGCTCTTGCTCATCTTCGCCTTGCCGTCGGTACCCGGAAGTCGGAGACAGGCGGCATTGTCAGGGAGCATGATTTCGGGCTCCACAAGGGTTTCTCCGTAGATTGAATTGAATTTGCGGACGATTTCGCGGGTCTGCTCAATCATAGGCTCCTGGTCTTCTCCCACAGGGACTACATTTGCCTTGCAGAAGGTGATATCTGCAGCCTGGCTGATAGGGTAGCAGAAGAAACCTGTAGGTATGCCCTTCTTGTTCTCCTCAGCTTCATCCGAATTGAAACCGCGGAGCAGAATCTCCTGTTTTACGGTCGGGTTTCTCTGGAGACGCTGAATGCTCACGAGGTTCATATAAAAGAAGGTGAGTTCGGTTAGTTCGCTTACCTGGCTCTGAATGAAGATTGTCGTTTTCTTTGGGTCAAGACCGCAGGCAAGATAATCAAGGGCGACTTCTATGATGTTCTGGCGTACCTTCTCGGGGTTGTCAGCATTATCGGTGAGTGCCTGAGCGTCGGCAATCATAACATAGATTTTGTCGTAGAGACCGCTGTTCTGGAGTTCGACCCTGCGACGGAGTGAACCTACATAGTGACCGATGTGAAGACGACCGGTTGGCCTATCGCCTGTGAGAATTATCTTTTCTTTGCCCATCTGTTTGAAATGTCTTATTTAATAAGACTACAAAGATAGTGTATTTAAGGGAATAAACGCTATAATTGATGAGCAGTTTTAATCAAGACGCTCAAAATTTAATCTCAATCTTTCTTTGCATTCTCCTCTCACTCCCCAAGAACCACAATCTATCTGTCAATCACGCCAGAGCCGACAAGTTCTGCCGTCTCGGGATTGTACCAGGCTGCGAACTGCCCAGCGGTAATGCCTCTCTGAGCCTTGTCGAAAAGAATGAAAATGCCGTTTTCCCTGAAAAGGAGAGTGGCGTCCTGAAGAGGCTGGCGGTAGCGGATGCGAACCTTGTAGCGCCTGATTTCCCCGAAGCGCATTGCAATGTCCGTGCGTATCCAGTGAATCTCTTCAGGAGCAATCCTGAGGGCATTGCGTGAAAGTCCTTTATGGGTGTGTCCTTCACCGACATAGATTCTGCGTGAAGAGCAATCGAGCGAGATGACGAAAATCGAATCGGCGTGACCTCCCACATTAAGGCCTTTTCTCTGACCTATCGTGTAGAACTGAGCTCCGTCGTGCGTGCCTATGATTTTCCCCCAAGGATGAGCCTTGTAACGGGTTTTCTTTATGTGTTTGTGGCCGCTGCGATAGACCTCCTTCTGGAAAACGATGTCGCTGTAGTCAAGAGGGCGGCTGATGGTCATAAGGTCTTCATCAGAAAGGGCGGAGATTTTCGCTTCGTCGTATGGGCAGACTGAAGGAGTTCCGCTCGTCACTGCCTTGTCGTCTGAAATATAATCAGTTACAAGTTGCGGCTGCATCCCCTCTCGACATAATCCAGAAAGTATGCCGCAAACTTTTTTATAATGCTCGCAAGAGTCGTAGTACTCGTCATAAACCTCAACGATGTCGCCCGGAGCTGGTTCCAGTGCCTGTGCAAGGAAGGTAGGCAAATCGACTTTTCCCACGAAGCACAGTCCCTGCGAGTCCTTTTTGTCGGCACTCTGGAGCATAGCCTCGCTCGCCAAAGCCCTGACCTCTTTTTTCATAAGGTGGCCGATAGGGAAGAGCGCCTTGGAGAGTTGCTCCTGCGAGAGTTGGCAGAGGAAATAACTCTGGTCTTTGCCCGGGTCATCGCCTGCGTAGAGCCGATAGATTTCCTTCCCTGTTGCAGGGTCTGTGAAAGAGTCTTTCTTGCAGTAATGACCTGTTGCAACCATCTCAGCCCCTAGTTTTTCCGCGGCTGCGAGGAAGGCGTCGAATTTTATCTCTCTGTTGCAAAGCACATCGGGGTTGGGAGTACGCCCTGCGGCATATTCCTTAAACATATAATCCACGACCCTCGAATGATATTCCTTGCTGAGGTCTATGAAATAGAAGGGAATTTCCAATCTGCG
This sequence comes from Bacteroidales bacterium, assembly GCA_021443515.1. Lineage (GTDB taxonomy): Bacteria > Bacteroidota > Bacteroidia > Bacteroidales > UBA932 > Cryptobacteroides. The sequence goes on along the minus strand of JABUTT010000048.1, from coordinate 952 downwards.
TGCGACCATCTCCGCCACGAACTTGTCTTCCTCCCATTCGCAGTCGCCGTGAAGCGTGGTGGATGCATCGTGCCAGTTCTGCATGAAAAGGCCGAAAACTTCGTGTCCTTGTTGCTTGAGAAGCAGGGCAGCAACCGAGGAATCGACACCTCCTGAAAGACCTACGCAGATTTTCATAAATTTTTTATTAAATTTGTACGCTTAAACGACCACAAATATAAGACATATTTATGACTAAACAGCAGATAACAATCAACTTTGAGAGTTACGCAAGCCTTGATGAACTCTCAAAAGAAGACCATGAGCTTTGTAATGCCGCAATTAAGGCAATGAACGAGTCGTCATACGCTCCATATTCAAAATTCAATGTGGGTGCTGCTGTAAGGCTTTCAAACGGAGTCATTGTTCCGGGCGCAAATCAGGAAAACCTGGCTTTCCCTTCAGGACTATGCGCAGAAAGGACAGCAATGTTCGCAGCCTCTGCCCAATATCCAAACGAGAGAATGTGTACAATAGCCCTTGTAGGCGGTCAGAATGGTGAAATCTGTCCTTCACCCGCAACCCCTTGCGGAGCGTGCCGCCAGGTAATGGCCGAATATCAGACTAAGGGTGGAAAGAACCTCGCTGTGATAATGATAGGCGCGAATGTAATCTACCGCTTCGAAAAAGTGGACGACATTCTTCCTCTCATCTTCGATTCTTTGAAATTCTAAAAAAAGATAGTATATTTGCAGTGGCAAGCCACGCATGGCCAGCTCCCTTTGAATTCTCCCAGGATCGGAAGATAGCAAGAGTAGAAGGTTGTAGCGGTTGATGCGCCCAGCTTGCCTTTTTTTTGTGCCATAGTGTACAAAAAAAGTCCAACTTCTTTTATCGGAAGTCAGACTTGCAATTTTGTGATCCCGTTGGGATTCGAACCCAAGACCCACAGCTTAGAAGGCTGTTGCTCTAT